>NZ_JBFUEP010000008.1:0-91303 GCF_056403895.1 Pedococcus sp. P2_E5 | reverse complement strand
GCTCGGTGCCGATCTCGTGGAGCACCGGCTCCACCTCGCGCACGACGAACGGCAGGGTGACGAACAGCGTGGCGATGACCATGCCCGGCAGCCCGAAGATGACCTTGAAACCGAGCCGTTCGAGACCGCCGAACCAGCCGTCAGCCCCCCAGAGCAGGATGAGCGACACCCCGACGACGATCGGCGACACCGCGAACGGCAGGTCCACCACGGCCTGGACCAGGCCCCGTCCGCGGAACCGTCCTCGCACCAGGGCCAGCGCGGTGCCCACCCCGAACACCACGTTGAGGGGCACCACGATCGCCACGATGAGCAGCGACAGGTTGAGCGCGGAGATCGCGGCAGGAGTCCTGATCGACTGGAGGAAGGCCCCCACGCCCTCACCGAAGGTGCGGACGAGGATGAGCACGATGGGCACGGCGAGCAGGAGCACGAGGTAGCCGAGCGCCACCGTGCGCAGGCCGATCCGGGCGGCGGAGGAGGTCTTCACTGGGCCTCCTCCTCGCGGCGCAGGCTGCGGCCGGCGAACACCCGCAGCACGAACAAGGTGGCGAAGGCGATCACCAGCAGTGCCACGGACACCGCGGCGGCGTTCAGTGGCCGGTCGATCTCGATCTGCTGCTGGATGTACTGCGAGGCGACCTGGGTCTCGCGGGGGATGTTCCCGCCGATGAGCACGACCGAGCCGTACTCCCCGATCGCCCGCGCGAACGCCAGCCCGGTGCCGCTGATCAGCGCCGGGGCCAGGGTCGGCAGCACGACCCGACGGAAGGTCGTCCAGTTCGACGCGCCGAGGGAGGCAGCTGCCTCCTCGACCTCGCGGTCGGCCTCGATGAGGACCGGCTGCACGGACCGGACGACGAACGGCAGCGTGACGAACGCCAGTGCGACGATCAGTCCCGGCTGGGTGGCGTTGAGGTGGACGTGGACCGGGCTGTTCGGCCCGTACAGCGACAGCAGCACGATGCTGGCGACGATGGTGGGCAGGGCGAAGGGCAGGTCGATCAGGGCGTTGACGACGCGCTTGCCGGGGAAGTCGTCGCGCACCAGGACCCAGGCGATGAGCGTGCCCATCACGGCGTTGACGAGCGCGACGACGGCGGCGACGAGGACGGTCACGCGCAGCGAGGCCAGGGCCACGGGCGCGGTGACGGCCTCCCAGAAGCCGCCCACGCCCTCGCCGAGCGAGGTGACGGTGAGCGCCGCGAGCGGGAGCAGGACGAGGACGCTCAGCCACAGGCCCACCAGGCCGATGCCGAGCGGTCGGGCGAGTGGTCGGGCGAGCGAGAGTCGCTGACGAGGGGTGTCTGCGCGCGGCGGCAGGGACGCCACCTCGGAGGTCGAGGTGTCGTCCCTGCGCGCGTTCTGCGTGGTCGCGGTCATGGCCTACGTCGTGGCCTTGTCGTAGATGACGGCGATGGCGCCGGTCTCCTTCTTGAAGAGCGTTCCGTCGACCGTCTTCCAGCCACCCAGGTCGTCGATGGTCCAGAGCTTCTGGGGCGCCGGGAAGTCGGCCGCGAACTCCTTGGCCACCGTCGGGTCGACCGGGCGGAAGCCGGCCTGGGCCCACAGCTTCTGGGCCTCCGGCGTGAAGAGGTAGTCGTTGAACGCCTTGGCCTTGGTGAGGTTGGGGCTCTTGCTCAGGACCGCGGTGGGGTTCTCGATCTTGAAGGTGGTCGGCGGCGTGACGTGCTCCACCGGGTCACCGCTGCGCTCGGCGAACAGCGCCTCGTTCTCATAGCTGAGCAGCACGTCGCCGGTGCCCTGCAGGAACGTCTCGGTCGCCTCGCGTCCGGACTTCGGCTGCACCTTGACGTGACCCGTCACCAGCTGCTCGATGAAGGCGAGGCCCGCCTTGGGGTCCTTCCCGCCGTCGCTCTTCGCGGCATACGGGGCCAGCAGGTTCCACTTGGCGCTGCCCGAGCTGAACGGGTTGGGGGTGACCACCTCGACGCCCGGCTTGAGCAGGTCGTCCCAGTCCTTGATCCCCTTGGGGTTGCCCTTGCGGACGATGATCGTGACGACCGAGCCGAACGGGATCCCCTTGTCCTGGTTCGCGTTCCAGTCCTTGGCGACCAGACCGGCGTCGACGAGGCGGGTGATGTCCGGCTCGACCGAGAAGTTCACGAAGTCGGCCGTGGCCCCTGCCGCCACCTTGCGCGACTGGTCCCCCGAGGCACCGTAGGACTGCTGGAACTGGACGCCCTTGCCGGCCTCGGTCCTGGTGAACGCAGGGATCACCTTGTCGAAGCCGACCTTCGGCACGGCATACGCGAAGAGGTTGATCGTGCCGGTCTTGGCGGCGGCRTTCTCGGCGTCCGCCGCCGCACCGACGGTGTCGCTGGCCCCGCCGCCGCCACAGGCGGTCATCACCATCGCGCCGACGGTCGCGGCAGCGGCCAGGGCGAGGCGGGGGTGACGGCGGGTCGACTTCATCGGAGCTCCTTGGTTGCCTGAGGCGTTGGATGCGCACCCTGCGCATCTCCTATGTGACAACTAGGAGTTTGGATAGCAATGAGTTATCGGTCAAATAACGTGGCCTTATGTCTCGCATCGTGGAAAGCCCCTCGGGTATGCCGCGTGCCCGGCACGGGGCCGCCGCGCCCACGCGTCTGCTGAGGGCGAGGGTCAGGAGAAGTCGCGGCCGCGCAGGACGACGTGCTCGGGCGCCGCGAGCGCACGGATCTCCCGCCGCGGGTCTGCCGCATAGACCACGAGGTCGGCGTCGGCGCCCTCCTCCAGCCCCGGACGGCCGAGCCATTCACGGGCACCCCAGGTCGCGGCGTACAGGGCCTCGTCCGCCGACAGCCCCGCCTTGGTCAGCTCGTGGGCCTCGTCGGCCGCCAGCCCGTGCCGCAGTGAGCCCCCCGCATCGGTGCCCAGGTAGATGGGGATGCCGGCGTCCCGGGCCGCGCCGATCGTGGCGTAGCGGCGTTCGTGGAGAGCCAGCATCCGGCGGTGGTAGTCGGGGAACCTCTCCTTCGCGGGCTCGGCGACCGACGGGAAGGTCGCGATGTTGACCAGGGTCGGCACGATCGCGATCCGCTGCTCCGCGAACTGGGCGATGGTCTCGGCCTCCAGCCCGGTCGCGTGCTCGATGCAGTCGGTGCCCGCCGCGGCGAAGTCGTAGAGCGAGGCCTCACCGAAGCAGTGAGCGGTCACCCTGGCACCCTCGTCGTGGGCGGCGGCGATCGCATCGGTGAGCACGTCGACCGGCCAGCAGGGTGTCAGGTCGCCGGCGTCGCGGTCGATCCAGTCGCCCACGAGCTTGACCCACCCGTCCCCTGCGCGGGCCTCGATCCGGACCCGCTCGACCAGCTGGTCGGGCTCGATCTCGTGGGCGTAGTTGCGGATGTAGCGACGGGTGCGCGCGATGTGGCGGCCGGCCCGGATGACCTTGGGCAGGTCGTCGCGCTCGTCGATCCACCGGGTGTCGGCGGGCGAGCCGGCGTCGCGGATGAGCAGCGTCCCCGCCTCGCGGTCGGCCAGCGCCTGGGCCTCCGCGGTCGCGTCGTCCACGGCGCCGTGGGCATCGAGCCCGACGTGGCAGTGGGCGTCGACGAGGCCCGGCAGGACGTAGCCGCGCAGCGTCTGGACGTCCGATCCGCTCCCGCTCGGCCGGTCGAAGGTCAGCCTCCCGCCGACCACCCACGCCTCGGGGCGCACGTCCTCGGGTCCGACGAGGACCTCACCCTGCAGGTGCAGCACCGTTGCCATGAGCCGACCCTACCCAGCGCGCCAGTCCGGTCAGGGTCAGGCGTCAGTGGGTCTCGGTGAGCGGCTGGACGAAGCGGCGGATCGCCTCGACGACGACCTCGGGCGCATCCGTGTGCACCCAGTGCGTCGCACCCTTCACCGTCAGCTGGCGCACCTTGGGGAACATCTCCCGCATCGTCGGGAGGTCCTGGTCGGCGATGTAGGTCGAGTCCGAGCCGGCGATCCACAGGACCGGTCCGGCGAAGGGCGGGAGCTGGGCGGCAGACTCGGGCCAGGCCGCGATCGTGGACCCCGTCCCCGTGGCGGCATCGGCCGCGAACAGCTCGAGGTTGGCCTGCCAGCGCCACGAGTCGCCGTGGCGCCGAAGGTTCTGGAGCAGGAACGCCTTCACGCCCGGGTCCGGTTCCTCGAAGCGCGTCTCGGCGTCACCCCGGCTGGTCACCTCACCCAGCGGCAGCCTCCGCATCTCCTCGATGTAGCCGCTGAAGCGCTCCAGGCTGCCGTAGCTCTTGGGCGCGATGTCGACGACGACCAGCCTCGACACGAGCTCGGGGTGCTCCAGGGCGAGCAGCATGGCGGTCTTGCCGCCCAGGGAGTGCCCGACGACCACCCACGACGCGTCGGCGTCGATGCCGCGCAGGGTGTCGGCGACGGACGCGGCATACCCCTCGAAGGAGAACTCCTGCGACCACGGGGACCGGCCGTGGTCCGGGAGGTCGACGAGGGTGCTGCGGGCGCCCGTGCCCTCGGGGCCGGCGAGCGCCTTGGCGATCTGCGACCAGTTGCGCCCCTGCCCGAAAAGCCCGTGGAGAAAGGCGATTCGCGGCCCTGCGGTGCCGACCGAGAGGGTGTGCAGCGGCGCTGCGTGGCTCACCTGCCGAGGAACTTCTCGAAGCCCGCAGGCAGCTGGTTGGGGTCGAGGTCAGCAGGTATGCCGCCGTCCCCGGCGCCTGCCCCGAATGCGGCGCCACCGCCACTCGCCTTGGCAGCCGCGCCCTGCTCGAGGGCGGCCCGCTCCTCGGCGGCACGCTTTGCGGGGTTGCCGGACTTGGACTTCTTGCGCTGGGGCTGCTGCTGGCGGCCCTTCTTGCCGCCGCCCATGCCCGGGATGCCGGGCATCCCGGGGATGCCGCCGCCGCGCGCGAGCTGCTTCATCATCTTCTGCGCCTCGGTGAACCGCTCGAGCAGCCCGTTCACCTCGGACACCTGCACACCCGAGCCCTTCGCGATGCGCAGTCGGCGCGACCCGTTGATCTGCTTGGAGTGGGTGCGCTCGAACGGCGTCATCGACCGGACCATCGCCTCGATGCGGTCGAACTCGCGCGGGTCGAGGTTGTCGAGCTGGGCCTTCATCTGGCCCATGCCCGGCATCATCCCGAGCATCGCCTTCATGCCGCCCATCTTCTTGAGCGCCGACATCTGCTGCAGGAAGTCGTCGAAGGTGAAGTCCTCCTCGGCGAGGAACTTGCGCTGCATCTCCTCTGCCTGGCTGCGGTCGAACGCTTTCTCCGCCTGCTCGATGAGGGTGAGCACGTCACCCATGTCGAGGATGCGCGAGGCCATCCGGTCGGGGTGGAAGACCTCGAAGTCCTTCACGCCCTCGCCGGTGCTGGCGAACATGATCGGGCGACCGGTCACCGACGCGACCGACAGGGCGGCGCCACCACGGGCGTCACCGTCGAGCTTGGACAGCACGACGCCGGTGAAGTCGACGCCCGCCTGGAACGCGAGAGCCGTGTCGACCGCGGCCTGGCCGATCATCGCGTCGATGACGAACAGGACCTCGTCGGGCTCGATCGCGGTGCGGATGTCGGCGGCCTGCTGCATGAGGTTGGCGTCGACGGCCAGCCGTCCGGCCGTGTCGACGATGACCACGTCGTGCTGGGCGCGGCGGGCCTGCTCGATCCCTGCTCGGCTGACCGAGACCGGGTCGCCGAAGGAGCGGGTGCCCTCGCCGGTCGGGCCGACGGCGTCGTGACCACCGATGTTTCCGCGCTCGGGGGCGAACACGGGCACACCCGCGCGCTCGCCGACGACCTCGAGCTGGGTGACGGCGTTGGGGCGCTGCAGGTCGGCGGCCACGAGGAGGGGCGTGTGGCCCTGCTCCTTGAGCCACCTGGCGAGCTTGCCGGCGAGGGTGGTCTTGCCCGCACCCTGCAGACCGGCGAGCATGATCACGGTCGGCGGGTTCTTCGCGAACACGATGGTGCGCGTCTGGCCACCGAGGATGCCGACGAGCTCCTCGTTGACGATCTTGACGACCTGCTGTCCGGGGTTGAGCGCCCCCGACACCTCTGCTCCGAGGGCTCGCTCGCGCACGGCGTGGGTGAACGCCTTGACGACGGGGAGGGAAACGTCCGCGTCGAGCAGCGCGAGCCGGATGTCGCGGACCGTCGCGTTGACGTCGGACTCGGACAGCCGCCCCTTGCCCCGCAGGTTCTTGAAGGTGGCTGTCAGGCGGTCGGAGAGTGAGGTGAACACGGGCCCAAGGTTAATCGACCCCGGGTCGTGCGCCTGACGCAGCGCCACACCTCGGCGTCAGGCACACGACTCGAGCTCACGACTCGGGCACCCGACCCGCCACACGACCCGCCACACGACCCGAGTCAGGACGGTGACGCGCCGTCGCAGGTGTCGATCACCATCGACACCGTCTGGGCGACCTTGGCCGGCGACAGGAGCCGGCCACCGAACTCGGTGAGGTAGAACGTGTCCAGGGTCTGGCCGGCATACGTGGCGATGTGCGCGGAGCGCACCGAGAGGCCTGCCTTGGCGAACCCGATCCCCAGCTCGTGCAACAGGCCCGGGCGGTCCTGGGCACGCACCTCGATCACGGTCGCCTCCTCGGAGGCGTGGGGCACGACGAGGGCCCGCGCCTGGCCGGGAGACCCGGTCCCGGACTCGGCGCTGGGTCGCGCGGCGAACTGGCGACGGCGTTCGAGGAGTCCCAGTGGCCCTCGGTCCCCCTGCGCGAGCCGCTCCAGGCCGCGGACGATCCGCTCCTCCTGGGGCGGCTCCCCGCTCGGGTTCTCCACGTGCCACTCGTTGGCGGCGACGCCGTCGATCGTGCGCAGGATGGCGGTGCGGACGACCAGCCCGTATGCCGCGAGCAGGCCTGCGGTGTCGGCGAACAGTCCCAGCCGGTCGCGGTCGAAGACGTCGATGCGGTAGGACCCACCCTGCGGACGGATGATGACCCGCGGCTCGCCTGCCGCCACCGACTCGAGGTCGGCCTGGTCGACCGTGGTGGTCTCGGCCGGCGGTGGCACGCCGCCTTCCTCCCAGCCCTTGCGGGCTCCTTCGGCGAGCTGGGCCAGCAGGGTCGCCCGCCAGTCGGTCCAGGCCTGGGGGCCGGCTGCGCTCGCGTCGGCCTCGGTCAGGGCCACGAGCAGGTCGAACACGTCACGCGACCCGGACACCGCGGCCCGGGCCGCGGTGACCGTGCCGGCGTCCTGGTGGTCGCGACGGGTGGCGAGGTCGATGAGCGTGAGGTGCTCGCGGACCAGCGTGGTGATGACCTCGACGTCCGCAGCCGGGTAGCCCAGCCTCGTGGCGATGGTCCTGGCGAGGGGGGCTCCCGTGGCCGAGTGGTCGTGGGCGCCGCGGATCTTGCCGATGTCGTGCAGCAGCGCGGCGAGCAGCAGCAGGTCGGCCCGGGTGACCCCGCGCACCAGTCCCCCCGCGAGGACGACGGTCTCGATGAGGTGCCGGTCGACCGTGTGGCGGTGCACGGCGCTGCGCTGCGGGCGGGAGCGCACGGCCGCCCACTCGGGCAGCCAGCGGTCGATGATGCCGGCCTGGTCGAGCCCTTCCCAGACGGCGATGAGGCCGGGTCCGGTCGCCAGCAGGTCGGCGAACAGGTCGCGGGCGATCTCGGGCCACGGCTCGGGCAGCGTGGGAGCCTGGCCCGCGAGGTTGGCCAGCGTGGTCGGGGCGATGGGCAGGTGGCTGCGGGCCGCGACGACTGCCGCGCGCAAGGGCAGGAGCGGGTCGGTCGACAGGGTGCTGCGCGGGCCGAGGACCACCTCGCCGTCGTGCTCGAACATGCCGAACCCGAGCGGGTTGAGCTGCGGTCGCCGCGGCCCGACCCGCAGGGTGCGCGCCCGCTGGGACTGCCCGGCGCGCCGCACCGTGCCGTCGAGGGCGTAGGCGATGGTCCGGCCGGCGTCGGCCACCGACGTCATCATCTCGTCGGAGTCGCTGTGGCCGAGCAGCGCCGACACGGCGTCGTGGTCCTCACGGGTGAGCCGGTCGCGGCCGCGGCCGGTGACCACGTGGACGGCGTCACGCGCGTCGAGCAGGGTCTGGTGCGCCTCGTCCACCCCCACGTGGGGGCGATCGGTCAGCCAGGCAGCCACGAGGGCGCCGAGCACCGTCATGTCGCGCAGGCCGCCGTGGGCCTCCTTGAGGTCGGGTTCGAGGCTCTGGGCGAGCTCGCCGTGCCGGGAGTGCCGGGCCTTGAGGCTCTCGACCAGCTGCGGCAGCCGGCGACGGGCGTTCGCGCGCCAGTCGTGCGAGACGGTCGAGCGGGCTGCGGCGACGACTTCGGCGTCGCCAGCCACGCACTGCAGGTCGAGCAGGCCGACGGCCGCCGCGAGGTCGCCGGACGCGACGGTCCGGCACTGGTTGACGGTGCGCACGGCGTGGTCGAGCTTCACCCCGGCATCCCAGACGGGGTACCAGACCCGGTCGGCCAGTCCGCGCAGGTCGTCACCGCTGAGCGAGCGGCCGTAGTGCAGCAGGACCAGGTCGACGTCGCTCAGCGGCCCGGCATCACCCCGCGCCAGGCTCCCGACCGCAGCCAGGGCGATCCCCTCGGTCGACCGGCCGTCCAGAGCCACCTTCCAGACCTCGCCGAGCCAGCCTCGGGTCAGGGTCGCGATGGCGTCGCGGCGGACCTGGCCGGCTCCGGGGGCGTCGAAGCCCCTGGCCCCTGCCAGGTCGAGGCGGCGGGCCGCCAGGTCGGTCTGCTCGATCGTCACGTGCTCCACCGTGCCCCTCCGACGTTTCCGAACGTGAGCCGTCGTGTTACGCCCGTGTTAGACGTATGCCGCGCAGTGCCGCATCCATCCTCTCCCCTGTGGTCCCCTCCCCGACTTCTGGCCACCCGTACCGCATCCCGGCCCCGGAACCGGCCCCTGCTGGGACATCACTGGCCAGAAGTGCCAGCACATTCCCCACTTCTGGCCACCTGGGCCGCGTGCGGGCGCCCATCCCGGCCCTTCCTGCCGCACCCGTGGCCAGAAGTGCCGGAGCGTGCGAAGGCGCCCGGCCCCGCGAACGGGACCGGGCGCCATACCCAGTGGTTGGTGTTGTCGGTGGTGGCCCTAGAGGGCGTCGACGCCGCGCTCTCCGGTGCGGACCCGGACGACGTCCTCGACGGGGATGGTCCAGATCTTGCCGTCACCGATCCGGCCGGTCTGGGCCGCCTTGAGGATGACGTCGGCCACGGAGGTTGCGTCGATGTCGTCGACGAGGACCTCGACCCGCACCTTCGGCACGAAGTCGACGGTGTACTCGGCACCGCGGTAGACCTCGCTGTGGCCGCGCTGCCGACCGTAGCCGGACGCCTCGCTGACGGTCATGCCGGAGATGCCGTAGGCCTCCAGGGCCTCCTTCACCTCGTCGAGCTGGTGGGGCTTGATGATCGCGGTCACG
Organism: Pedococcus sp. P2_E5; assembly: GCF_056403895.1. Classification (NCBI taxonomy): domain Bacteria; kingdom Bacillati; phylum Actinomycetota; class Actinomycetes; order Micrococcales; family Intrasporangiaceae; genus Pedococcus; species Pedococcus sp. P2_E5. The sequence continues at coordinate 81,928 of NZ_JBFUEP010000008.1, read as the reverse complement.
AGCTTCATGCGGACGCTCCCTCAGGGGTCTTGGCAGGCTTGGCGGACGAGGTCGAGACTGCACCGGAGGAGCCGAACCGGCCGCCGGTGAAGCCGCTGAGCTCGTAGGCCGACTCGCCGTGCTCGCTCTGGTCGATGCCGTCGGACTCGACGTCCTCGGTGACCCTCCAGCCCAGGGTGTACTTCAGGGCCAGCGCGATCACCGCGGTCAGGATGCCACTGATGAGCAGCGAAGCGACAGCGATGATGATCTGCACGACCAGCTGCTTGGCCCCGCCGCCGTAGAACAGACCCGACCCGGTGGCGAGCAGACCCGCACCGATGGTGCCCCAGAGACCGGCGACCAGGTGGACACCGACCACGTCGAGGCTGTCGTCGTAGCCGAAGCGGTACTTCAGGCCCACGGCCAGGGCGGACAGACCACCCGCGACCACGCCCAGGATCAGGGAGCCGACGGGCGACAGTGCGCCACAGGCCGGGGTGATGGCGACCAGGCCGGCGACGACGCCCGAGGCGCCACCGATCGACGTGGCGTGCCCGTCGCGGATCTTCTCCACGAGGAGCCATCCGAGCATCGCGGCACAGGTGGCGGCGGTGGTGTTGAGCCACACCGTCGAGGCGAGGCCGTCCGCCGCGAGCTCGGAGCCCGCATTGAACCCGAACCAGCCGAACCACAGCAGACCCGCGCCGAGCATGACGACCGGCACGTTGTGCGGACGCATGGCCTGGCTGCCGAAGCCGAGCCGCTTGCCGACGATCAGCGCGAGCACCAGACCGGCGATACCGGCGTTGATGTGCACGACCGTGCCACCGGCGAAGTCGATCGGCAGCACGTTGGCCACGCCCTCGGTCGCGCCGAAGATCTTGGCCGACAGGCCGCCCTCCGCGCCGGACAGGACGCCGCCGCCCCACACCATGTGGGAGATCGGGAAGTAGACGATGGTCGCCCAGATGCCGGAGAAGACCAGCCAGGTGCTGAACTTGACGCGGTCTGCGACGGCGCCGCTGATCAGCGCGACGGTGATGACGGCGAACGTGAGCTGGAAGCCGACGAAGACGGTCTMGGGGATGAACACGTCGACGCCGAACACGTCGATCAGGCGCGAGCCGTCCTCACCGATGACGTTCTTGAGGCCGAACAGGTGGAAGGGGTTGGTGAACAGGCCGGCGATGTCGGACGAGCCGTCCTGGAGGTTGCCGAAGGACATGGAGTAGCCCCACAACACGTAGATGACGCCGACGACGCCGAGGGCCCCGAACGACATCATGATCATGTTGAGGACGGACTTGGCTCGCGTCATGCCGCCGTAGAACAGCGCGAGACCTGGGGTCATGAGCAGGACCATCGAGGCGGCGACGAGCATGAAGGCGGTCGCGGCCTCGTTGATCGTGGGGTCTGCCACTGGCAGCAGTGCTGGAGTCATGGGCAGAACTCTGACCGGGCGGCGTTTCGGGGCGTGCCGGAGTTTGTTACAGCCGTGTTAGCGGAACCGTGCGCGGGTAAGCATCAGGTTTCGGACCACGCCACGTCTCACATCGTGGGAGCGTCCGCTCGGGCGAGGTACCGCTCGCCCATCGAGGTGAGCTCGTCGTCGTCCACGAGCCTGCCGAACCGCACCAGCGCCTGCGCCTGAACCCGCAGCGCCTCCCACTGCTCGCCCTCGACGAGGATGTCGCACAGCATCAGGCGCAGGTCGGGGGCCACGGGGCGGCCCGTCCGTTCGCAGGCGTCGATGGCCTCACCCAGCAGCGTCGCAGCGGTCTGCGGGTCGCCGCCCTGCCACAACACCATCGACTCGACCTCCGCGAGCGCGACCCGCAGCTCGACGGTGACATGGAGGTCCACCAGGCGCCGGGCCCGCTCGAGGACGTCTGCCGCACGCGGGTCGTCGGCGGCCGCCATCGCCCGCGCCGCCATCACGGCGGCTTCGGCCGCCCACCCCCCGTCGCCCGCCTGTTCGTAGAGGTGGGAGGCCCGCAGGACCATGACCGGCGCCTCGTCGGCCGGCGCGACGTGGGCCAGACCCATGAGGCCGCTCGCCGCGTGGGCGGGCTCCCCCAGCGACTGCAGCTGTTCGACGTAGCCGCGCCCCGAGGCCAGCGCGTCAGGATCTCCGACCAGGACCTCCACCGGTACCAGCGCCACGCGGCAGCGCAGGGTCTCGACGTCGTCTCCGGAGTCCGTGGCAGCCGTGAGAGCCTCCGCCAGCACGTGGCCGGCCGCTGGGTGCCCGGCCCCGAACAGCACTTGTCCGAGCCGCCGGTCGAGCACCGCCTGCAGCTGCAGCTCGGCCTCGCCCCGCGCCGGGAGCAGCTCCCCGCGCGCCCGGGCCCACCCGTGCACGAGGTGGTCCATCCGGATGGAGTCGTGCTCGTCGGCGGCCCGCAGGAGTGCGTCGTGGAAACCCGCGATGTCGTCGGGCAGGGGCGCCTGCGCCTCGGCGAGCACGGCTGCTGGCAGGTGGTCTAGGTCGGGCTCCACGCCGGCGACTCTAGCGGGGTATGCCGCGTGCGCGCCCTGGTCAGAACGCCGAGATCGAGGCGGGTGCCCGTTGCGGGCGGCTGAGGCCGCGGACAACCGCCGTCTGGCCGTGGCGGCGGACCGCGACCCCGGTGAGCAGCCCGAGGACGGGCGTGAGGACACCCCCGGGATAGGTCGGGGTGTCGAGACCGACGCTGGCGGCCAGGTCGTCGCCGTGCACGACGAGCTCCATCATCCGCGTCGTCAGGAAGTCCTCGGTCGTCAGCGACCACCCCTGCCACGGGATGAAGATCGTGTCGGGGTCGCGGGGTGCCTCGAGCAGTGCGGGGAGGTCGTCGGCCCACTCCGCAGCCAGCTCGAGCACCACGTCGGGGCCGACCTGGGCGCCGTCGTTCTCACCCTCCCGGATGGACACGTTGGCCTCGTCCTCCGGCCCTGCCTCGACCCACGCAGCTCGGGCGTAGTGCTCGAGCAGCGCGATCGGCGGCGCGCCGTCGGGCGTGGCTCGCAGACCCCGCACGGTGTTGCCCGCCTGCTTGAGCAGGTGGTGGGTGAGCCCTCCCACGGTCATGCCCGCGCAGGCGCTCTCCCGCTCCCAGGCCCCTCGCACCTCCGGTCGGGCTGCCAGGTCGAGGGACAGGTCGACGGCCGCCAGGAACGCGGCCACGTGCTCAGCTCTGCTCACGCGACGACCCTAACCGGCGGCACCGACGGGGTCACGGCTCGAGCGGTCCGCGTCGCCAGGGGCAGAAGGCTCCCCCTCGGGTGGCGTGGGCGGTGGTCCGCCGCGAAGGCGAGCGAACCGCTCGCGCAGCCACGCGGCATACCGCTCGAGGGGGAGGAAGGCGAGCATCATCACGAGGTGCGGCCAGAAGGCGATGGTGATCGCGCCGTAGGTCATGGCGTGGAAGACGAACCAGCCGCCCACCGCCCGCCGACGCCACTTCTCCGACAGCAGGAAGATGACCGGCGAGGTGAGCTCGGCGCCCATCAGCACCCACTGGAACCAGTGCAGCGTCCACGGCACCTCGAGCAGCCACTGGGCCATCGGAGTCCCACGACGCACGACCGCCCGCACCATCGTGGCCGAGTTGACCCAGTCCCAGCCGCCGAACCGGACCTTGGCCCACGACGAGAGGAAGTAGGTGGCGACGGCCGCCAGCTGGACGGCCCTCAGGGCGAAGCCCGCCGCCTCGCTGCGGCGGCGGTCGGACAGGTGGGCCATCCCCACTGTCGGCAGCAGGGCGAGCGCGACCACGAAGTCTGCCCGGTCGTGGTCGACCTTGCCGTAGGAGAAGGCGATGTACTGGTACCAGACCCAGCCGACGGCGACCGTCCAGCCCAGCAGCCGGGGCGCCCGGCCGGTCATCGCGGCCAGGGCAGCGAGCACGCAACCCCACTTGAGGACCTGGACGAGCAGGACCGACGCGGCAGGCAGGTGCAGCACCCGGCCCATCACGAGCGGTTCGTACCAGACGGGGTCGGCGTAGCCGTGGTACCAGCCGGAGGTGTGCAGGAGCACCACGTCGACGATGACGAACGCGAAGACGAGGACCCGCAGGGCCGCCACCCGCGACACCGGCATCGGGGCGAACAGCCAGCCGGACAGGCCCTGCGCCGCGCGCGGGCCAACTCCGGTCACGGCACGTGGTCCGGTGCTCACACCGCGTCCCGTGCTCACCCCGTGCCCGGTGCTCATGGTGCCTCCCACTGGGCGAGCACCTCGGTGCGCACCTCGCCGGTGGGCCGGCGGTCGACCACCACGATCAGGCGGCGCACGACGCGCAGCGCGGTCCACTCCGCCGACGTCGGCCGGAGCTCGGCGTGGCTGCGGGCCAGGGTGCCCAGGCGGGAGGGGTCGGCCTCGATCTGCGGGATGCGGCCCTCGACCTCGGCGCGGTTCAGGCCGACGTTCTCGGGCGTGAGTGGCGCGCGCACCCACTGCCCCGGCGCGTCGGCGGTCTGGACCTCGATGCCGGTCGACCACACCGAACCGGTCGCGGCCTGGGACGTCGAGAACATCCGCCACGGCCCGAACGGCCACCAGTGGTCGTTCCCCACGAGCGAACCCGCGCAGAACACGACGGTGAAGGCGAGCACGACAGCCACGCGCCACGCCTTCGCCACTCGACCGAGTCGGTCCACCCCCGTTTCCACGCGCACAGGCTAAGCCATGACCGGGCTGCCGGTGCGTGTGCCGAAGCGGTGGACGTGGTCAGGCGATGGCCGCCGTGAACAGCTCGCGCCTGGACTCGAACCACGCTGCGTCGCGCAGCGGGCGCGCGGCATGACCTTCGGACACCATGCGCATGAACGCCGGATCTCCTTGCGCTGCAAGTTCTTCCACCGTGCGTGACTGCTCGACCATCCGGCGCACCACCGCCTCGGGGACCTCGGCGCGCAGGTCGGCATCCGCGGCATACCCGTCCAGGACGGCGGCGAACTTGTGCAGCCGATCAGCCAGGGTGACCCCACCCATCTCCCTGCGGACGGCGGACTCGTCGTGCCACAGCGGCGTCCACGACCACAGGACGTAGGCGAGGTCCTCGACGGGCCGCCCCGGGGACGCGAAGTCGAAGTCGATGACCGCGAAGGACCCGTCGGGGCGCAGCACGGTGTTGTAGGTGCCGACGTCGTGGTGGACGACCACCTCGCCTGCCCGCAGCGGCCGACCCAGCACGACCCGCCAGGGCAGCGCGGGGTCGGGTTCGAAACCCGCCTGCGCTTCGTGGAAGGCCCGCAGCCAGGCCCCGATCGCGCGGCACGCGTCCACCGTCCGGAACTCGGGCCTGAGCGGCTCCGGTCCCAGCGTCCCAGGGACACCGTCGAGGTATGACGCGACCTCGCGTCCCAGCGCATCGGTGCCCAGTGCGCGGGGTGCCGCGTCGAAGCCGACCGACTCGAGGTGGTCGAGCAGGCCCTGGACCGCTGGGGTCCAGTGACCGGCTTGGCGCCGGACGGTGTCGCCCACCCGGACGACGAGTCCGGTGTTCCCGCCACTCAACGGCTCTTCGCGCACGTCCCCGTTCACCGGCGCCTCCGGCGGGCCAGGCGCGCGACGACGTACGCCAGGGCCACGAGCCCGGCGCAGGCGCCAAGGCCCGAGATCAGCTCGCCACGGTTGGCTTCGAGAACGCCCGTGTCGTCGTCACCGGTCGAGGGCGAGTTCCCGGTGGCAGTGGCGAGGCTCGACGCCGATCCGCTGGGCTGGCCGGACGACCCCGACTGGCCGGGTGCCGTGGACGGGATGGACGAGGCCCCCTGCCCGAAGATGGTCACGCGCTGGATCAGCGAGTGCAGGCCCTCACTGCCTGCGAGGAGGTCCTTCCCTCCGGGCGCCACGGCCAGCGTCTCGCCCTGCGGCTGCAGCGGGAGCACCTGGTAGGACTTCGTGTGCCAGGTCTCGGGGTCGAGCACCGCCAGTGAGGTGTAGGTCCGGACCGCCAACCCGGACCCGTCGTCCAGGAAAACCGCGTCCGTCACGATGTCGGGCGCGGTCGCGACCTTGGTCAGCCGGTTCACGCCTTGGCGGCTGGGCGCCGCGGGGAGCGCGTAGATCCCACCCGGCCGCTCCTTGGTCACGACGAGGACCCGGCCCGACCTGGGGTCGACCGCGATCGCCTCCGCGTTGTGCGGTCCGTCGGGATAGGTGAGCTCCCACGACGCCCACGTCCCCGAGGTGTTGCCCAGCTCCGGCTCGTCGAACCAGAACAGCCTCACCATGGGTCGGGCGCTGTCGTTGTCGCCGATGTCCGCCACGAGCATCCGCCCCTGGGGAGTGATCGCGAGGGCTTCGACGTCGCTCACCGGCGCGTCGAAGGTGTGCACCCCGACCGTCATGCCGCTCTCGGTGTCCACGGCGAACGCCCGAGCGCTGTCACCCGAGTCGTTGACCGTCCAGACCGTGTGCGGGTGGGCCCGGCTGAGCGCCAACCCCGACGACTCGGTGATCCGGTCGTCGTCGATCCGCAGGTCCACGGGCTGGTCAGCCGCCGGCGCGGCCAAGGCCGCGCACGGCATACCGACCACCACTGCGGCGAGCAGCGCGGCGGCGAGGGCGAACCGCCTAGGCAAGAAGGGCGTCGACGAAGGCCTCGGGGTCGAACGGCGCGAGGTCGTCCGGGCCCTCCCCCAGCCCGACCAGCTTGACCGGGACGCCGAGCTTGCGCTGCACCGAGACCACGATGCCGCCCTTGGCGGTGCCGTCGAGCTTGGTGAGCACGATGCCGGTCACATTGACGACCTGGGCGAACACCTCGGCCTGGCGCAGGCCGTTCTGGCCGGTGGTGGCGTCGAGGACGAGCAGCACCTCGTCGATCGGGCTCTGCTTCTCGATGACCCGCTTGACCTTGCCCAGCTCGTCCATCAGGCCGACCTTGTTGTGGAGCCGTCCGGCCGTGTCGATGAGCACCACGTCGGCCTCCATCTCGGCCCCGGCCCTGACGGCGTCGAAGGCCACGGCCGCGGGGTCGGCGCCGTCACGATCGGAGCGGACGGTCGGTACCCCGACGCGGGCTCCCCAGGTCTCCAGCTGGTCGGCCGCAGCGGCGCGGAAGGTGTCCGCGGCGCCGAGCACGACGTCCTTGTCCTCGGCGACCAGCACGCGGGCCAGCTTGCCGACCGTGGTGGTCTTGCCCGTGCCGTTGACGCCGACGACGAGCACCACGGCGGGGCGGCCGTCCACCCGCGAGCTGACGACCGTGCGGTCCAGGGTCGGGTCGACCAGCCGCAGCAGGTCCTCGCGGAGCCAGCCGCGCACGGTGGCCTCGTCGGTCGTGCCCTCGATCTTGACCCGTGCGCGCAGCGTCTTGACGAGCTCGGTGCTGGCCTCGACGCCGAGGTCGGAGGCGATGAGGGTGTCCTCGACCTCCTCCCAGGCGGCCTCGTCGAGCTTGCCGCGCGACAGCAGCGCGAGCAATCCGTGTCCGAGGGCGGTGTTGGAGCGGGCCAGCCGGGCGCGGAGCCGCTGGAGCCGTCCGGCCGGGGCGTCAGGGCGGTCGAGCGTCGGCGTGATCTCGGGTGAGGGCAGGGACTCCGCCGACGGCGCCGGCAGGGTGTCGACCGAGCCGGCGTCCTCGATGGAGCGCTTCGGGGCGTCCCGTGGGGGTTCGGCGTCGTCACCGACACCGGGCAGCACGTCGGCGGAGCCCGTGGTGCCGCGGGTCGGCGCCGGCGCCGACTTCCCCCGGCCCCCGCGGCCGCGAAGGAGTCCCAACAACACCGCACCCAGGACCACGAGGAGCCCGACGGCGACGGCAATCCATTCCCACAGCTGATCGATCACGCGCGCCATCCTCTCATCCATGGAGCGCCGCGCGGACCGTGTCCCACCTGCGGCACCGGGGCTGGAACACGCCAGGCCTCCGACCGGCGCCGGCGCCCAGACAGGCCGGTGCCCCGCCGACCGTGGTCGGCGGGGCACCGGATCCTGCGGGACTACCTCTGATCCCGCAGAATCTCGTGATCCTTCAGAACTGCTCCACTACTGGGGAACGGCGATGCTCCAGATACCGCGCCCATGCGTGGCGGCGTAGACGTTGCCGTCCGGACCGGCCTCCACGTCCATCACCACGGTGCTCGGCAGCCCGGAACCCAGCACCTGCCACGAGGTGGCCCCCGGTGCCCGGTAGAAGGCGCCGAGGTCAGTGCCCACCACGAGCGCGCCGGTGGACAGCCGCTTGACCGTGCTCGACGGGACGTCCGGCAGGTTGGCGCTCACGTCGGTCCAGGTGGCACCGCCATCGGTCGTCTCGTAGACGTGCCCCACTCCTGCACCGGGGCCTTCGGTGAACCGGCGCGAGAAGCCGTTGATGGCGGCATACGCGTGGTTGCCGTTGCCGGCGTCGATGGCCAGGCCCTGGACGAACCGCAGCGGGAAGCTGGTGGCCAGCGAGAGCTGGTGCCACGTCCCTCCCGCGTTGGTCGCGATGCCCCGCGCGAACCCGGCGTTGTTGCACGGGCCACACCACGACACGTAGGCCGTGCCGCCCTGCATCGCCACCGCCGTCGCCGAGTGCCCGGCTCCGAGGTCGAACGCCTTGGTCAGGTCGGCTGCGCTGCGCGTGGCCGTCCAGCCCTTGGTGCCGACGTAGACGTAGCGGCCACCGAAGATGAAGTGGTCGGACGCTGCGCCGTCGAGCGCGATCGGGGCGATGAACCGAGGCGACGGGTCACCCGGGTCGAGGGACCACGAGCTGGCGTCGGCCTCGCTGAGCGCCCCGGGGTTGAGCGCGCAGCTGTTGGTGATCTTCACCGCGAGGTTGACGTACTCCTGCAGCTGGTTGCATCCGTTCGCCGGGTCCGCGGCACCGTCACCGCCGTCACCACCGAAGTTGGAGCCCATCTCGGTGTCTCCGTTGGTGCCGTTCGGGGCGACCTTGAACAGGTTGGACACACCGTTGTCCTGTAGGCCACCGGAGACCACGACACCACTGCCGTTCTTCGTGTCACGACCCACGGAGACCGAGTAGTACTGCAGGGCGTCCATCGTGCCGTCGGTCGTCGTCGACACCAGGTCGGTGGCATTGCCGTTCGCGTTGACCGCACCGTTGACCGGACGCCGGTAGACGCCGCCGTCGTTGCCGAAGAAGACGACCGGTGCGCCGCCTGCGGTCCCCACCGTCACCGAGTGCTGGTCGGGGTGACCCGCCAGCGGGCAGGTGTTCTTGGCGTCGGCGATGTTCCAGCACGGGAAGTAGAAGTTCCAGTACGGCGACACGGCCGACCAGTGCGAACCGGCGTCCTTGGTCTCGAAGACCTCTTCCAGACCCGCCCACACGTGGTCGCGGTTGGCGGGGTCGACGGTGAGGAACTGGTTGTACCAGGCCTGCACACCGACGCCGTAGCCCTTGCGATCCAGCGCTGAGCCGCTGTTGTGCAGCTGGGCCTGGTCGCCGATCTTGTTCCACGGGCCGTTGGGCGAACCGCTCTTGGAGACGAAAATGCCTGCGAGAGAAGAGGTTGCGTTGATCTTGCTCGGCTGTTGGACCATCGCGTAGAGCCGGTCACCGGTCTTGCTGAACGCGAACGTCGTGTAGCCCACGTCGCTCGTGTTCGTGATGCTGCCGAGCGTCACCGACAGCTTGTGCCAGCCCGACGGGCCGGTCGTGAAGTCGTTGGTCTCGTAGAACCCGTTGTAGGTGTCACCCGAGCGCCAGCCGATGGCGGCGATCACGTGCTTGGGGTTCTTGGGATCCACCGCGATGTCGTTGACGATGTTCTTGTATGCCGCGTTGGTGGGACCCGAGGCGGTGTCGCCTCCCCAGTCGCTGCCCGCCGGAACGAGCACGTTCCCCGCGTCGTCCTTGATCTCGGGCATCCAGCTCATGTTGGGTGCGAACCCGAAGGTCCAGGCGCCTGCCCTGCTCCCGGCTGCGTGGTACCAGATACCCCGGTTGGTCGCGGCGAAGACGGTCGAGCCGCCGCCCCAGCGGACCCGGCCGATAGTGGTCGACTCGAGCTCCTTGCCACCGACCCGGTCGGTCGGTGCGAAGGCCCCGGACGTCGGGTTGGCCAGGCGGTAGACGCCCGCGCCGACGTAGGACGTGGCACCGGTGTTGGACTCTCCCGTCGCGAACCACAGGGAGCCGTCACCCGCGAGCTGCAGGTCGCCGGAGCTGAGCGAGGGCAGCGAGTCGGCGATGGGGGTCCAGCTGCCACCACCCTGGGACGATCGCCACACCCCGCCATCGGCGCCCGCGGCATACACGTGGTTGGCGGCGTCAGCCGCGAGTCCGGTGATGCGCCCGGTGACGTGGCCCGCTCCGCCGGAGGAGTTGGAGTACCAGTCGCGGTAGCGCGTGTCGTCCGCGTTGTAGGGCACCTTGGTGACCTCGTTCCAGGTGCCGGGGCTGTGCTGCATGGCCTGCATCTGGGCGAAGGCCGAGCCATAGGCTCCGGGCGCCACGATCCCGGAGGGAGCGGTGCGGGCCTGGTCGAACTGCTCGGCGATCGTGACCGCTTCCTTGGACTCGTTCTGCGCCTCGGCGGGGTTGCCGCCGGCGATCATGAGCGCCTTCTCCATCACGGCGGCGTTGTAGTGCCGGTCGCGCCACTGGTACTTCAGCCATGCTTCGTTGAGCTCGTGTCGGCCGAGGAAGCCGGCGGCTCCGCCGACAACCAGTGCCAGTCCTGCACCGCCGGCGATCAGCCTGCGGGCTCGGGGTGTGAACGATGCCATCCGCGCATCTCCTCCTGGAGGGGTAGGACCCGATCGGGTCCGCCCCAGCATCCAGCCACCACCCAGCCACCACCCATGACAGATGTCATGCGTGAGCCCGGTGGTCTACCCGCTGACCTGCGCAAACGTGGCGTGCCCCGTCTGTCGGCCCACCGTCGCGCCTCACGATCGAGGGGTATGCCGCGCGCCCGGCCCCGGTGCGTCGCACGGGCAGCCGGTGACACCGCCCGAGCGAGCGGCGCTCAGGCCTCAGACAGCGCGGTGGCGGCCGATGTCGTCGACGCTCTCGCCGGAGGTGCCGCTGGTCACGGTGTCGCTGACCTTGTCCTTGGCGGACGTGATCGCATCGCCGGTCTTCTCCAGCGTCGACTCGGTCTTCTCCTTGACGACGGCGATGAGCTCCTCGCCCTGCGGCGTCAGGAGCTCGCGGCCCTCTCGGCGCGCCGGAATGGCGACCACGGCGACGACGGCAACCGCCAGTCCGACGCAGATGAGCATTCCGATGATGAGGGCGACCATGCCTCAAGGGTGCCCCGCGCGACGGGAATGCTCAAATCGACCCGCCGCGCCCGGGCGCCTGGCCCTGTGAGGTCGGGCACGTCGGCATACCCGATGACCTGCACGTTCGTGGCGCGCGAGCGATCAGGGCAAGGTCGCTCTAGGCGCTCTGCGCCGCCACGTCGCGGATCCGTTGCGAAACCACAGTGGTCACACCGTCACCACGCATCGACACACCGTAGAGCGCGTCGGCGACCTCCATGGTGCGCTTCTGGTGCGTGATGACGATGAGCTGGCTGGAGTCGCGCAGCTCCTCGAAGAGCGTGATGAGCCGGCCGAGGTTGGCGTCGTCGAGCGCCGCCTCCACCTCGTCCATGATGTAGAAGGGGCTGGGCCGCGCCTTGAAGATCGACACCAGCAGCGCGACCGCGACCAGCGACCGCTCACCGCCGGAGAGCAGCGAGAGCCGCTTGATCTTCTTGCCGGGCGGGCGCGCCTCGACCTCGATGCCGGTCGTCAGCATGTTGGCCGGGTCGGTGAGGGTCAGCTTGCCCTCGCCGCCGGGGAACAGTCGGCTGAAGACACCCTCGAACTGCGCGGCGGTGTCGTGGAAGGCCTCGGTGAACACGCGCTCCACCCGCTCGTCGACCTCGCGGACGATGTCGAGCAGGTCGCGCTTGGACTTCTTGAGGTCCTCGAGCTGTTCGGTGAGGAACTTGTGCCGCTCCTCCAGCGCCGCGAACTCCTCGAGCGCCAGCGGGTTGACGCGGCCCAGCGCGTTCAGCGCGCGCTCGGCCTTGCGCAGCCGCTTCTCCTGGGTCTCGCGGACATACGGCCCGGGATCGGGGATCTCGTCGGGGTTGTCGTCCGGCCCCACGACGAACGGCACGAGCTGGTGCGGACCGAAGTCCTCCATCAGCGCCTCCGGGGAGATGCCGAGCTCCTCGACCGCCTTGGCCTGCATGGCCTCGATCCGCAGCCGCTGCTGGGTGCGGGCCACCTCGTCGCGGTGCACCGTGTCGGTGAGCTCGCGCAGGTCGTCCTGAAGGACGGAGACCTCGCGCCGCACGACGGTGAGCGCCTGGTCGCGCTCGGTGCGCTCCTGCTCGGCGACGGCGCGCTGGCGGGCTGCGGTGTCGAGGGCGCCGGCGATGAGCGTGCTCGCGTAGGACGCGCCGCGTCGGACGGCCTCGGCCACCGTGGCCTCGCGCTTGCGGCGTTCCTGGCGGGCGGCCAGTCGCTGGCGGGCCGCCAGCTCGTTGCGCGCGGCCCCCTCGAGGGAGTCGGCGCGGCCCTTGAGTGCCCGGGCCCGCTCCTCCTTGGTGCGCAGGGTCAACCGCAGCTCGGTCTCGGCCGTGCGTCCACGGCTGGCTTCGAGCTCGAGCCGATCACGCTCGTCGGTGCTGGGGTCCTGCGACTCGGTCGGCTCGGCGCTGGCCTCGTCGAGGCGTTCGGTCAGCTCGGCGAGCTCGCGGCGGTCGCTCTCGAGACCGGCGGTCGCATCGGTGATGGAGCGTTCGGTGCGCTCTGCCTCGGCCCTGGCCGACCGCACCGTGCCGCCGAGGTGGCCGAGCCGCTCGGCCACGGCGGCCATCTTGGCGTCGGAGTCGTGGAGCCGCTCGAGGGCGGCCTCGACGTCGTCGGTGGCGACGCGGTGCCGCTCCTGCGCGGAGGTCAGCGCGAACCGCGCCTGCTCCCCACGCCTCGTGGCATCGGCGACGCGGTCGCGCGTCTCGTCGACGGCCGACTGGATCTCGATGAGGCTGGGTGCGTGGCTGCTGCCGCCGCGGACGAACCCCGGGGCGAACACGTCGCCCTCGGTGGTCACCGCCGTGATGCCCTCACCCCGGGCGACCAGCGCAGCCGCCAGGGCGGGGTCGGAGACGAGGGCGACCCGCTCGAGGAGCTGCTCGACGGCCGGGCGGACGGGGGCCGGGGCCTCGACGACTTCTCTGGCCCAGACAGCCGAACCCTCGAGCACCGGCCAGGTGGACGGGTCGCTGGAGCTTGCGGTGTGGCCGACGAGGAATGCGGCCCGACCGGCGTCGTCGGCACGCAACGTGGTGAGCGCGCGGGCGGCGTGCTCGACCGACTCGACCGCGAGGGCGTCGCCGGCCCAACCGAGGGCCGCGGCGATGGCCGCCTCGTGACCGCCCTTGACCTGGAGGAGCGACGCGACCGATCCGACGATGCCGTGCCGGGAGTCGGCGGCGGCGAGCAGCGTGGCTGCCCCGTCCTTGCGCGAAAGGCTGAGCTCGAGGGCCTCCAGTCGGGCGGTGCCGCTCGTGCGGTCGCGTTCGGCGAGGCGCTCGGCCTCGCGGTGCTGCTCGACCTCGGCCTCCACCTGCTCGAGGACGGCGGCGGCCTTCTCGTAGGCCGAGTCCAGCCCCTCCTCACCCTCCTCGTCGACAGCGACGGAGGCCTCGAGCGTGTTGAACTCCTGCTCCGCGGCAGCGGCTCGTTGCAGGGACTGCTCGATCACGCCACGCAGGCGACCGATCTCCGCCTCACCGGCTTCGAGACGACTCCTGCGGGCACCCACCTGCCCGGCCAGCTTGGCCAGCCCCTCGCGGCGGTCAGCGGCCGCGCGGGCGAGGCGCTGGAGGCGCTGCTGCTCCGCGGCATACGCCTGCTCGGCGGCCTCGCGCGCGGCGACGGCGCCCTCGAGCTCGGTCCTGGCCTCGCGCACCTCGGCGAGGAGGGCTTCCTCCTGCTTGCGTGCCTCGACGGCCTGGGCGCGCAGCTCCTCCGGGTCGCGACCCGAGGTCTGCTCGTCCTGGGTGTCCTGCGACAGCAGGCGGACGCGCTCGGCGGCGAGCGACTCGGTGGACGTGAGCTTGTCGCGCAGCTGCTGGAGGCTGAACCAGCGCTCCTGGGACCTGGCGAGCTCAGGCGCCGCATCCTGGGCCTGCTGCTCGAGCGTGGCCAGGCGGCTTCGCAGGGTTGCCAGGCCCTCCTCCACCTCGGTGCGCTTGGCGATGAGGGCGGTCTCGTCCGCCACCTCCTGTTCCAGCGTCGAGGTGAGCTGGACCAGGTYGTCGGCGAGCAGCCGCAGGCGGGCGTCGCGGGCGTCTGCCTGGATGACGGCAGCCCTGCGGGCGGCTTCGGCCTGACGGCCCAGCGGGCCGAGCTGGCGGCGGATCTCGCCGGTCAGGTCGTTGACCCGGGTGAGGTTGGCCTCCATCGACTCGAGCTTGCGGAGCGCCTTCTCCTTGCGCTTGCGGTGCTTGAGGACCCCTGCGGCCTCCTCGATGAAGCCGCGTCGCTCCTCGGGGGTCGCACGCAGCACGGCGTCGAGCTGGCCCTGGCCGACGATGACGTGCATCTCGCGGCCGATGCCGGAGTCGGACAGCAGCTCCTGCACGTCGAGCAGTCGGCAGGACGTGCCGTTGATGGCGTACTCCGACCCGCCGTTGCGGAACATCGTCCGCGCGATCGTGACCTCGGTGTAGTCGATCGGGAGCGCGCCGTCGGTGTTGTCGATCGTCAGCGCCACCTCGGCCCGGCCCAGCGGCGCGCGGCCGGCGGTGCCGGCGAAGATGACGTCCTCCATCTTGCCGCCGCGCAGGCTCTTGGCGCCCTGCTCCCCCATCACCCAGGCGAGCGCGTCCACGACGTTCGACTTGCCGGAGCCGTTGGGGCCCACGATGCAGGTGATGCCGGGTTCGAGGCGCATCGTGGTCGCCGAGGCGAAGGACTTGAAGCCCTTCAGGGTCAGGCTCTTGACGTACACGAGCGGGTCGGCTCCTGGTTCGTGGCTGGCGCGGTCTGGATCGGGGCCACCTTACCCGCGGGAGGGACGCGCTCCCGGCACCTTCCGCCGTCCTGCGTTGCCTGTGCACCGTGAGACTGGAGTGACGCCAGAGGTATGCCGTCGGCCCACCGTCCGCGCCCGGCGTCGCGACCCGGCCGGCCCCCTTCCCACGACTTCTGGCCACCCATGCCGCACCAGACCCCCGAACCCCCCGCCTCCTGCGACACCAGTGGCCAGAAGTGGGGAGCTGCGGGACTTCAGGCCACCCATGCCGCACCAGACCCCCGAACCCCCCGCCACTTGCGACACCAGTGGCCAGAAGTGGGGAATGTCAGGAGCCGGCGATGGCCTCGTGGTGGTGGATGACCTCGGCGATCACGAAGTTGAGGAACTTCTCGGCGAACGTCGGGTCGAGCCCGGCCTGGTCGGCGAGGTCGCGCAACCGCGCGATCTGGGCCTCTTCGCGCGCGGGGTCAGCGGGCGGCATACCCTCGCGGGCCTTGAGCTCGCCCACCTGCTGGGTGCACTTGAACCGCTCGGCGAGCAGGTGGATCAGTGCGGCGTCGATGTTGTCGATGCTGGCGCGAAGGCGCACGAGATCATCGGGCGTCGAACGGGACGTACGGGACCCAGGTCCTGGTGCGGAACCGGGTGTCTGTGCGGGCGAACTCACCCGGCAATCGTAGGCATGCCCGCCGCCACGACGTCGGGCTGTCTCAGATCCTCACGAAGCTGGTCGTTGTCACGTTGCAGCCGTTCGACGAGGAACTCGAGGTCACGCACGCGGCGGCGCAGTTCGACGGTCTCGAGCATCAGTCGCGGGTCGGACGCCACGCGATAGCCCACCAGGGCCTTGGCCATGTCGACTCCTTCTCCGCAGACGTCGGGGGTCGCGTGCTGCGGGTGCCCGAACCGGGCATCTCTCAGAGTGGCATCCGGAATCCGCAGGGTCAATGCCGCTTCGGTGGGCTCACGTCCGTTCTCGTGGTGTCGCCTGCGGCAGGCCAGCCAGCGGAGCTCACTTCTCGATGAAGCCCGCGAGCCCCTCGCGCGGCGAGCCCCAGGTCGTCACGCAGGTGTGCACCTCGCCCGGCCGCAGGTGCTGCGAGGGGCGCTCCTCGATGAGCGCCACGAGCTCGCGGATCCGTTCCTCGTCGCCCTGGGCCACCACCTCGACCCGACCGTCGCCGGCGTTGCGGGCATGGCCGACCAGGCCGAGCTCCAGCGCCCGGGCGCGGGTCCACCAGCGGAAACCGACGCCCTGCACCCGACCGTGCACCCAGATGACCGCCCGTGCGGGACCGTTGTGATCCATCTGCACCACCTCTTGGTTCAGTTGTACAACGGCACGACCCGTCCTGTCAGCCGTGCCGCAACCGTGCCCCGGCCGAGTCGTCAGCCGTGCAACGGCCGAGTCGTCAGCCGTGCAACGGCCGAGCGTCAGCCGTGCCGCGTCCGGGGTCGGGGCTGGCAACGGGGGCAGGAGAACGACGACCGGTTCATGAAGGCCTCCCGCCGGATCGGCGTGCCGCACCGGTCACACGGCCGCCCCTCCTGGCCGTAGGCGTGCAGCGACCGGTCGAAGTAGCCCGACGCCCCGTTGACGTTCACGTACAACGCGTCGAAGCTCGTCCCGCCCTCCCCGAGCGCCGCCAGCATCACCTCGCGCGCATGGTCCAGGATGCGCCCCAGGGCCGGTTTGGTCAGCGAGGAGCAGAGCCGTTCGCCGTGCACCTGAGCGCGCCACAGCGCCTCGTCGGCGTAGATGTTGCCCACCCCCGAGACGAGGGACTGGTCGAGCAGCGCGCGCTTGACCGCGGAGTCGCGGGCCTTCATCCGGCGGATGACCGCCGCCTGGTCGTAGGCCGCCTCGAGCGGGTCGGCCGCGATGTGCGCGATCGTCTCCGGCACCAGTGTCTCCGTCAGCTCCGCGAGCGCCATCCCGCCGAAGGTCCGCTGGTCGACGAACCGCAGCTCGGGGTCACCGTCGGTGAAGGTGAAACGCGCGTGCAGGTGCTTCTCCTCGGGCGCCGCACCGGGCTCCACGAGCAGCTGGCCGCTCATCCCCAGGTGCGCGATCAGCCCCTGCTGGTGGCCGTCGGAGGCGCGGAGCACCAGCCAGAGGTACTTGCCCCGGCGGCGGACCTCCTCGACGTGGTTTCCTTCGAGCCGCGCGGCGAGGTCGACAGGTCCTGGGAGGTGGCGTCGCGCCACCCGCAGGCCGCGGAACTCCGCGCGCTCGATGGTGCGCCCCGCGACGTGGTCGGCCAGGCCGCGGCGGACCACCTCGACCTCGGGCAGCTCAGGCATCGGGCAGCTCAGGCATCGGGCAGCTCAGGCATCGGGGTATGCCGCGTGCTCGCCTAGGAGGGCGAGCCCGCCACGGCGTCCTCGTCGGCCAGGAGCACGGCGTCCTCGGACCGGACGATGCCCGACGAAGCGGCGGCGACGCTTGCGGCGGCACGCGAGCTCAGCGCACGCCAGGCCAGCTCGGCAGCGCGCTGCTCGGCTTCCTTCTTCGACCGACCGGTGCCGTTGCCCAGCACCTCGTCGCCCACGACCGCCTGGGCGTGGAAGGTCTTCTCGTGGTCGGGGCCCTCTTCCTCGACGCGGTACTCCGGGACACCCTGGGCGGTGGACGCCGACAGCTCCTGGAGGCTGGTCTTCCAGTCCAGGCCGGCGCCGAGGGTGGCACTCGCCGCCATGAGGGGGTCGAGCAGGTGGTGCACGAGGTTCGCCGCGGCGACCATGCCGCAGGACAGGTAGACCGTCCCGATGACGGCCTCCATCGTGTCGGCGAGGATCGAGGCCTTGTCGCGGCCACCGGTGCTCTCCTCGCCGCGACCGAGCATCACGTGGTCACCCAGGCCGAGGGTGCGGGCCACGTCGGCCAGCGCCCGCATGTTGACGACGGCGGCGCGCAGCTTGGCGAGCTGCCCCTCGGGCAGGTCGGGGTGCGTGGCATACAACGTGTCGGTGACCACGAGCCCGAGGACCGAGTCGCCGAGGAACTCGAGGCGCTCGTTGTTGGGCAGGCCACCGTTCTCGTACGCGTACGAGCGGTGCGTGAGGGCACGCTGAAGCAGCGACTCGTCGACCGGGCTGCCCACCACCTCGGTGAGGTGCTGGACGAAGCCGTCGACGGGCCGCTGCATCGCGCTGTCCCCCTGGAGGGACGGAGTGGGACTCACGCGCGGTTCAGACCGACTCAGCCCTGGTGCTCGGTGCGCTCGGCCGGCGTGTAGTGGCGACCCTTGTAGGTGCCACAGGACGGGCAGGCGATGTGGGGCTGCATGGCAGCCTTGCACTGCGGGCACGTGGTGAGCGTGGTCGCCGTCGCCTTCCAGTTCGCACGACGCGAACGGGTGTTGGAGCGCGACGTCTTCCGCTTCGGGACAGCCACGTCAGTTCCTCTTCTCTTCGGTGTTGCTGTGGGTGGTGCCCTGGGCGCTGCCCAGGAGGTCGGTGTTCTCGGGGGACAGCGCGCTCAGCGCGGCCCACCGGGGGTCGAGCACATCGTGGTGGTGCTCCGGGTCGTCCGCCAGGCGCGCTCCACACTCGGAGCACAGTCCCGGACAGTCGTCCCGGCACACGGGCTTGAACGGCAGTGCAGGCACCACCGTGTCCAGGAGCACGGGTTCGAGGTCGAACAGGTCTCCCACGAGGGTGTGCTCCTCGGTCTCGTCGTCGTCCGCTCCCACCTCACGGTGGTGGGCTGCGCGATCGGCGTAGGCGAACAGCTCCTGGAAGTTCCCGTCGACCTCGCGGCTGACAGGGTCCAGGCACCGCACGCAGGCGCCGGTCGCCGTGGCGCGGACCGAGCCGGTGACCAGCACGCCCTCGACGACGGACTCGAGCCGGAGTTCCAGCTCGATCGTTGACCCCTGGGGGACCGCGATGACGTCCGTGCCGAAGTCGGCAGGTGCCTCGATCGTGCGCTGCAGGCGTTCCATCGAACCGGGTCGCCGACCGAGGTCCGTGGTGTCGAAGACCAGCGGCGATCGGGGATTCAGGTGTTCCATGGCTCCAGCAGACGTCGAGTGACTCGGGCTTCGCCTCGGGCGAGGACAAGACCGACGCACGAGATTACCGGAGCACGGCCCAGTCCCCCAAATGCACGGGTTTGCCGCCGCTCACCTGACCGCCCTGTTGGAAGCGAAACTGCCGGAATCCCGGAAGTTTCGCTTCCAACAGGGCGGTCGGGGTTGGCAGGACTCGGGCAGGGTTTCAGCGTGGCACATCGGACGGGACGGCACGGTCCAGCGCGGCCCCCAGGACGGGTGCCAGCGTGCGGACGTAGGTGGCGGTGAGGTGGTCGCCGGCCCGGTGGATGGCGACGTTGCCGATGGCGACGGGACAGCGTTCCACCGGGCAGATCCACTCCGTGAGGTCGACCAGCGGGGTGCCGGAAGCGGTGCTGGCCTCGCGCTGGGCGGGCAGCCCGCTGCCTGCGACGGCTGCGTCCCGGCCGAAGGCGCAGCGGCTCAGCTCGTGCGGGTGGCGGGCCGTGCAGACGTCGAGGTCGTCGGGCGACAGCGGGCTGTCCCCCAGCGCGATGACGGGGATGCCTGCGGCGCGCAGCCCGGTCCAGCGGTCCGCCAGTCCCGTCACGAGCGCAGCAGTCGTGGCGTGGCCGCCGTCCCAGGCCGTCGAGTCGTACCCGGACGTGAGCAGCAGGTCAGGAGGGTCGGCCCGGAGCCGATCCAGGACGCGGCGGTTCCACTCGTCGCACGCCGGGTAGGGCTTGCCCTCGTTCTGGGCACTGCCGGCCGCGAAGGCGCAGGCCGACTTGCCGTAGGTCACGATCCGCCAGCCGCGGGTCGGAGCCAGCCGCTCGAGGGCCGGCAACCACTGCATCGCCTTGGAGTCTCCGACCAGGGCCACCGTGGTCGTTCCCCCTGACACCCCGAACTCGCAGATCACGGGCTCCTCGACCAACCGATCCACCTGGCACCGGTCGACGTCGGCCTTGGGACGGTCCCTGCCGGCGAGCTGCGGATCAGGAGTCAGCCACTCCCAGTCGTCGACGGCGTAGGTCGCCGGGTTCGTGCTCGGCGGCGAGGCGAGCGTGGCCGCACCGAGCGTCTCGATGGCCGGGCGGGGACCGGTGACCGGCGTGGTCCGGAACGGCGACGAGGCCTGCGTGAGCGGGAGGGCGGCCACGGCACCCACGGCGGACAGCGCGAGTCCCATCGCGAGGACGGGGCGGGTGCGGGCGGCCAGGGCCCGACTGTGGTGGATCGGACTCTCGAGGAACCGGTGGCTCAGCCACGCCGGCACGACCGAGAGGGCGACGACCAGCGCCTGCTGCGTCGCGCCGAGTCCGTCGAACGCCCACTCGCTGAGGACCAGGCTCGGCCAGTGCCAGAGGTAGAGCGAGTAGGACAGCCCACCGATCCAGACCATCGGCGCGGCGCCCAGGACGCCGACCGGACCCGAAGGTGTCCCGGTCCACCCGGCATACAGGACGGCGGCCGCGCCGAGCGTGGGCACCAGGGTCCACGCGCCGGGCGTGACCGCATCGGCCGGCAGCCAGCAGGCCGAGCCCAGGACCGCTGCCAGCCCGACCCAGCCAACCCCGGCCGCGACCAGCCCTGCGCGGCCCGACGATCCGGCTGCCGAGCCCTCGTCGGTATGCCGCGTCGGCACCTCCCTGCCGGCACACCAGACCGCGAGCGCCGCACCGACGCCAAGCTCCCACGCCCGGGTGGTGGTGACGAAGTAGGCCCGCGCCGGGTCGACGGCACCCAGCCACACGGCATACCCGAAGGAGGGCACGGCGATGGCGGCCAGCAGGGCGCCCACGGCGCCCAGCGTGGGACGGCGACCCAGCCGGCGCAGGACGAGGGCGAGCGCGATCAGGGCCAGCGGCCAGATGACGTAGAACTGCTCCTCGACCGCGAGCGACCAGAAGTGCTGCACCGGCGAGGGGATGCTGTCGGAGGCGAGGTAGTCGACGGCCCGGTGCGAGAAGACCCAGTTGACGACGTACAGAGCCGCACCGGCGACGTCGGTGCCGATCTCGCGGCGGCGCAGCCCGGGCACCACGGCCACGGCGACGAGAGCGGTGACGACGAGGACGAGGATGGCCGCGGGCAACAGGCGGCGGATCCGGCGACCCACGAAGCGGGCCCAGTCGACCGTGCCGGTGGAGACCAGCTCGCGGACCAGGAGGCTCGTGATGAGGAAGCCCGAGATGACGAAGAAGACGTCGACACCGAGGAAGCCGTTCGGCAGCGGGACGCCGGCGTGGTACGCCATCACGAGCAGGACGGCGACGGCTCGCAGCCCCTCGATGTCGGGCCGAAAGCGTTCCGGCCGTGGGGATTTCGAGGTCAGGTCACTGCTCCCGCAGGCGCGTCAGGAGGGCGTCCCGGACGCGGTCGCTGACCAGCCCGGAGACGTCGCCGCCATAGCGCGCGACCTCCTTGACCAGCGAGCTCGAGATGTGTTCGAGGCTCGGGTCGCCCGGGAGGAAGACGGTCTCGATGCCGGTGAGGTGCCGGTTCATCAGGGCCATCGGCAGCTCGTAGGCGAAGTCGGTACCGCCCCGCAGACCCTTGACGATCGCCGTCGCGTCCAGCTCACGGCAGACGTCGACGAGCAGCCTGTCGGCGAACAGCTCGACCCGGACGTTGCCCAGGTCTGCACACCCGTCGAGGATGAGGTCGCGGCGCTCCTCGGGGCCGAACGTCCCGCGCTTGGCCGGGTTGTGCAGCACCGCGACGACGACCTCGTCGTAGAGCGCCGCGGCGCGCCGGATGACGTCGGCGTGGCCGAGCGTGACGGGGTCGTAGGAGCCGGGGCACACACACCGTCTCGTCGTTGGGCTGGTCACACCGGCACGCTAGCAGCGCGCCGGGCTACTCCTTGTCGTCCTCGCCTTCGTCGTCGGCAGGCAGGAGCCCCTCCTTGTGGGCCCGCGCGACGATCTCGCGGACGTTGGTGAGGGTCCCCACCCCCGCCTCGAGGAGGCGGTTGCGCTCGGTCGCCCACTTCACGCCGAGGTCCTGGCGGACCTCCTCGGACACCTCGGTGCGGGCCGGGTTGAGGATGGTCTGCTCCTCCTCGCCGATGTGGTGGTTCAGCGCGGTGGCCAGGTCCTCGACGGCGTCGTCGAACTTCTGCGTGTCGGTGCCCTTGCACTCCAAGAGGGCCAGGAGGGCCTCGTTGCCCTCGGCGTGCTCCTCCTCGCCGTGCTCTGCCTCGTGGGGCGTGATGGCGTCCTTGCGCTTGAGGCTCGCGTAGACCTTCGCCTCCTCCGCCTCGCCGTGGGCGATGAGGACCGCGGCCAGGGTGGCGCGGGCCCCCTCACGGTCCGCGGTGGCATCCCGCAGGTCGCGCAGAAGCCCTTCGAAGAATCGGTGGTCGTCGAGGATCAGCTCGACGACGTCGCCGTTGGTCGGCCGGGGAATCTCGTAGTCCGTCATGTCCATACCCTCTCCCACCTGCGGCGATGTCACACCTTGGGGGCGGGGCGAGACGGCGTCCCACCCAGCGGACGCCCGGTTTGAAGTCGGTGCACGGGTTGCGACACGGTGGAGGGGTGTGGAGGGGTCCTGACCTCCAACGCCTGACATCGCCTGACTCAATCGGAAGAGAAGGAGAGCCACATGCTCACCCTGACCGAGAACGCCAGCACGATCGTGAAGACCCTCGTGGACCAGAACCTCAGCACCGAGGACGCAGGTCTGCGCTTCAGCCAGGAAGGCGTCGACTCCGGCGGCCTGACGGTGACCACCGCCGAGCAGGCCCTGCCCGGTGACGCCGTCGTCGAGCAGGACGGCGCCAAGGTCTACCTCGACGAGACGGCCGCCGTCGCCCTGGGCGACCAGGTCCTCGACGCCGCCGTGGACGAGACCGGGGGCGTGCAGTTCAGCCTGCTGCCCTCGTCACCCGCGGTCTGACGGACCGCAGCAAGACGGAGCCCGACCGCACCGCGGTCGGGCTCCGTCGCGTCCGAGCCTGCTGGCGCGCGTGACCTTCGTGCGCGCCTCAGGCCACGACGTCGGGCAGCCGAGGGCCGGCGAACCAGATCTTGGTCTCGCCGTAGCGTCGCTCCCCCTCACGCTCGAGCTCCTCGGGCCAGGCCGGCTCCGGTGATCGCGCGGACCGTTCGACCACCACCAGGGCCTCGGGATCGAGCCACTCGTGCTCCACCAGGGCGACGAGGTCAGCCGCCAGCTCCTCCTCGCCCAGCTCGTAGGGCGGGTCGAGGAAGACCAGCGTCTGGGGCTGCGCCGGGGACTCGGACAGCGCTCGCTGCACGGTGGCGTGCCGCACCGTGATCCCCGGTATGCCGAGTGCTCCCGCGTTCTGCCGGGTCACCTTCGCGGCTGCCTTGTCCGACTCCACCAGCAGCACGGTCGCCGCGCCGCGGCTGGCCGCTTCGAGGCCGAGGGCGCCGGACCCGGCATACAGGTCCACCACCCGCGCACCGACGAGCACCTCGAGGTGCTCGAGTCGGGAGAACAGGGCTTCCCGGACGCGGTCGCTCGTCGGTCGGGTGCCCGAGCCCGCCGGGGTGGCCAGCCGCATGCCGCCGACCCGTCCACTGATGATCCGCGTCACGGCGGCAAGGTAGCAGCGACACCCGACCGAGGGCACGCGGCTCAGGCAGGCGACTCAGGGCAGGCGCCTGCGGCCACGCGGCTCAGCAGGCGGCTCAGGGCGCGTGCACAGTCGGGTCGTCGCGCAGCACGTCGAGCAGCAGGGCCAGGACCGCGTCCGGCCGCTCCATCGACGGCAGGTGGCCGGCCCAGTCGAGCTCGACCCGGTCGGCACCGGGGATCTGGGTGCCGAGGTGGGCTGCAATGGCGCGGAAGTGAGCCAGGTCGAGTCCACCGGACACGACCAGCGCGTCGACCGCGAGCGCCGTCGGGTCGACCTCGATCCGGCGCGTCGACGGCGGTGGGTCCTGCTCGTCGGCCGCCAGCTGGACCTCGTAGGCACGCCGTTGCATCGCCGCGACGAGCTCGCGCACCTCCGGTCCGGCCTCAGGCCCGACCCAGGTGTCCACGGTGAGTGCGGCGGCTCCGTCCAGGTCTCCTGCCTCGAGCAACCTCTCTTCCTCGTCGCCGTAGGCCTCCAGGGCTGGCGCATCCTCCTCGGACGGCTCCAGCCCGCGGTAGCCGGGGCAGAGCAGGACCAGCGACGAGACTCGTGCGGGATGGGCCGTCGCCAGCTCCATCGCCACCCGCCCGCCGTACGAGGACCCGACCACCGCGGCGCTGCCCACGCCCAGCGAGTCGAGCAACGCGTCGAGATCGTCTGCGTCGGCGTACTCCTCACCCGGTTGCGCGGAGTCGCCGAAGCCCCGCAGGTCGGGGCGGATCACGCGGAACGTGTGGCTCAGTGCCGGGACGAGGGGTGCCCACATCCGTCGGTCGGCGACTCCGGCGTGGAGCAGCAGGACCGCGGGGCCGGAACCTTCGTCGTCATGGGAGAGCAGCACGCTTCGAGACTAGGGCGAATTCGCGCGTCTGCGCCCCTGCAATTTCGGTCAGCCCCGCTCGAGGAACGCCGCCTGCTCCGCGTCGAGGCGTTCGGCAACCGCCACCCCGAGCTCGGGGTGGGCCATGAGGTCGGGGTCGGCGGCCACGAGCTCGGCAGCGTCCTCACGGGCCTGCAGGATGAGCTCCTCGTCACGCACCAGGGACAGGAAGCGGAAGCTGCCCCGCCCCATACCCCTCGTGGACCGGCCACCACCGCTCTGGCGTCCGCTCAGCACGTCTCCGGTGCCACGCAGCTCGAGGTCGAGCTGGGCCAGCGCGAAGCCGTCCGTGGTGCCGGCGACGGCCTCCAGCCGCTCGCGGGCTCCTCCGTCGGCCTCGGCACCGGTCATGAGCAGGCACAGGCCGGGGTGTCCGCCACGACCCACTCGGCCGCGGAGCTGGTGCAGCTGGGAGACCCCGAACCGGTCCGCGTCCATCACCACCATGACCGTCGCGTTGGCCACGTCGACGCCGACCTCGATGACCGTGGTCGAGACGAGGACTCCGGTCTCGCCGCGGGTGAAGCGCGCCATGGCGGCGTCCTTGTCCTCCGGGGTCATCCGGCCGTGGAGGACGTCGACGGTGATGCCGTGCAGTGCAGGATCGGATCGGAGCTGCTCGACGACGGCGAGGACGCTGGCCCAGACCCGTGGCGCCGACGACTCCTCCGACTCCCCTTCTGGCTCCGTCGACTCCCCTTCCTCGAGCTCGAAGTCGTCGGTCGCCGGCTGGGTATCGGGAACCTCCTCGTCCGAGATCCCGCCGCTGGCCTCCTCGGTGTCCACGATCCTCGGGCACACGACATACGCCTGGCGACCGGTCCGGACCTCCTCGGCGATGCGCTCCCACGTGCGCTCGACCCAGCGGGGGTTGTCGGTGGGGACGACGTGCGTCGTGATGGGTGCGCGACCTCGCGGCAGCTCGGTCAGCGTCGAGGTCTCCATGTCGCCGAACACCGTCATCGTCACGGTGCGCGGGATGGGCGTAGCCGTCATCACGAGCACGTGCGGCGGTTGCTTTGCCTTGTCGCGCATGGCATCTCGCTGCTCGACCCCGAAGCGGTGCTGCTCGTCGACGACAACGAGTGCAAGGTCGAAGAACTGGACGTTCTCCTGGATGAGGKCATGGGTTCCGATGACGATGCCGGCCTCGCCACTCGCCAC
Source organism: Pedococcus sp. P2_E5 (assembly GCF_056403895.1). Taxonomy (NCBI): domain Bacteria; kingdom Bacillati; phylum Actinomycetota; class Actinomycetes; order Micrococcales; family Intrasporangiaceae; genus Pedococcus; species Pedococcus sp. P2_E5. Next base: position 56,359 of record NZ_JBFUEP010000008.1, on the reverse strand, counting down.
GTCGAGCAGCGACTTCTTGCGAGCAGCCGCCGACTGACTGCCGGTGAGAAGTGCGACCTGCGTGCCGATCTCGCTGCCTCCGAGCATGCCGCGCTCAGCGAGCTCCCCGAGCATGGTTGTGATCGAGCGATGGTGTTGTGCCGCAAGGACTTCCGTGGGGGCCAGCAGTGCGGCCTGACCACCCGCGTCGACGGCCGCCAGCATGGCCCGCAGCGCGATGACCGTCTTGCCCGAGCCGACCTCGCCCTGCAGCAGCCTGTTCATGGGGGTGTCGCCGGACATCTCGCGGGCCAGTGTCGCGCCGATCTCCCGCTGGCCCGCCGTCAGCTCGAACGGCAGCCGGGCGTCGAACGCGTCGAGCAGCCCACCCGCACCGGGAGTTCGGGAGACCGCGGTGTGCTGGAGGGCAGCCTGCGCTCGACGCCGGGCCAGCAGCGTCTGCAGGACCAGTGCCTCCTCGTAACGCATCCGCTGCCGGGCGCGATGGACCTCCGGCAGCTCGCTCGGGACGTGGATACCCCGCAGCGCCGCCAGCCGACCGGGCAGGCCGCGCCGCTGTCGCAAGGCGGCGGGTACCGGGTCCGGCAGCTCGTCGAGCTGGTCGAGGGTCAGGCGCACACACTCGGCAACGGCCCAGTTCTGCATGCCCTTGACCTGGAGGTAGACGGGGATCGGCCCACGGTCGGTGGCCGCCTCGCCCAGTCCGCCGTGCATGAGCTGGTATGCCGGGTGCGCCAGCTGCCAGCGCCCGCGGTACATCCCGACGGTGCCGGCGAACAAGGCCGTCGTGCCGGGCACGAGCGAGTCCTTGTGGCCCCACGCCTTGAAGAACACCAGGTCGACCTCGTGCGAGCCGTCGGTGATCGTGACGGTGAGCATCTCGCCGCGGCGGTTCTTCATCGACCGGGTGGCGGCCGTCTTGACGGTGGCCACCGCCACGACGTACATCCCGACGTGAAGCGTGCTGAGGTCCGCGGTGTGCTCGAGGTAGCGCCGGGGCCAGAACTCCAGCAGGTCCCCCACGACCTTGATCCCTCGGTGGTTCGCCAGCTTGGGCGCCGCCGTGGAGACGATCTGCGAGAGCTTGGTGGACTGCGTGACCACTCCGACCACGCCTACTCGACTCCGAGCAGCAAGGGGTAGTGCGGCTGGCCGCCGTCGATCAGGCTGACCTCGACGTCGCGGTGCCCGCGCTCGATGCGGGCGCCGAGCGACTCGGCGAGTCCGGGAGGCGCGTCGGCGCCACCGATCACCGTGACGATCTCACCGCCGCTGCTCAGCAGCCGGGCCACCACGTCGATGGCGACCTCCTCCAGGTCGGCGCCCACGATGACGACGTCCCCCGCGACCGCTCCGAGGACGTCTCCGGGTTCGCACGGGCCGGCAGTGGTCAAGGCCTGCTTGCTGGCGATCGCGACCGCTCCATGGCGGGTCGCAGCCGCCGCGTGGCTCATCTGGGCGGCATTGCGCGAGGCGCTCGCGGTGGGGTCGAAGACCGCCAGCGCCGCCAGACCCTGGACCGCCGTCCGCGAGCGCACGACGTGGAGCGTGATCCCGTCCTGCTCGGCCGCGCTCGCCGCCGCCTCGGCCGCCATCACGGTGTCGCCGTCGTTGGGCAGCACGATCACCTCGAGCGCATGCGCCGAGCGGGCGGCGTCGAGCAGCTGACCTGCGGACGCGCGCCGCCCCGGCCCGCTCTCGACGACCTTGGCACCGGCCTGTCCGAGCACCTCGGCCAGTCCCGGCCCCGCCGCACAGGCGACGACAGCGACGCTGGCCGCTGGCTGCGCCCGGGCGACCTGGTCAACGAAGTGCGTCACCCGCAAGCGGTAGGGACGTCCGGCGTCGATCCCTGCCTCCACGGCGGCTCCGACGTCGTCGACGTGCACGTGGACGTTCCACAGGTCGGGCCCGCCGACGACGAGCAACGAGTCACCGAGCGCGTCCAACGTGTCGCGCAGCACCCCCACCCTCTCCTCGTCACTGTCACGCAACAGGTACATGACCTCGTAGGCCGGCCCGCCGACGACCAGGTCGCCCTCACCTGTCGGTGATCCCCCGGTGGCGCCCGTCGGCGCGACGACGCCTCCGGCGTGGCTCCAGTCCTCCCGGCGGCGCATGGAGTGCTCAGCGAAGACCTCCATCCGCTCGCCCACGTGGGTCCCGTCCTGGTGCACGACCCGCGCGAGAGCCTCCAGGAGCAGGAGGTAACCCGCCGCGCCGGCATCGACGACGCCGGCGCGCTCGAGGGCGGGCAGCTGGGCGGTGGTGGCCTTCAGGGCCGCGGTGGCAGCATCGAGGGCGTCCTCCGCCACGGCGGCCAGCCCACGGTCGACGGCAGCCGCACCCGCGGTCGCCGCCGCCCGGGCGACGGTGAGGATGGTCCCCTCGGCCGGCCGGGTCACACTCGCGTAGGCGCGCTGGCTGGCGCGCTCCAGGCCATCGGCGATGGTCGCGGCGTCGGCGAGGTCCGCGCCGCTCTCGGCGATCGCCTCCGCGAAACCACGGACCAGCTGGCTGAGGATCACCCCGGAGTTGCCGCGCGCGGTCAACAGCAGCGACCGCGCCATCGCGGTGCACTCCTGCTCGAGCGAGGCGGCCCCCAGGATGCCGGCCTTCTCGTGCTCGGTGCGGACCGAGTCGAGCGCCGCGTCGAGGCTGAGGTAGAGGTTGGTGCCCGTGTCACCGTCGGGGACGGGGAAGACGTTGAGCGCGTCGATCTCGGCCCGCCGCGCGGCGAAGGCGGCCCGAGTGAGCACAGCCCATCGCCGGGCGTCCACGGCACTGAGGGCTTCGAGCACGGTGGCAGGCTAGTCGCAGACGCCCTCGTGAGCCCCGTTTTGGCCGTTGCGCCACACCTCGGCTACGCTTGACCGGTTCCCATGGACCTCTGCGTCGCTGGCCTGTGCCCGCGCGAGGAGACACCGGGAGCGCCCCATTTCTTGTACCAATCGATTTCAGGAGAACACCCGTGGCTGCCAACTGCGACGTCTGCGGCAAGGGACCGGGCTTCGGTCACAACATTTCGCACTCGCACCGCCGCACCAAGCGTCGCTGGAACCCGAACATCCAGCGCGTCAAGGCACTGGTGGGCGACGCGGGAGTGACCCCGAAGCGTCTCAATGTCTGCACCTCATGCCTCAAGGCCGGCAAGGTCAAGCGCTGACCCAGCCCTGCGGCATACCGAATCAAGCCGGCCTCCCCACGGGGAGCCGGCTTCTTTCATGCCCAACTAGCGCTTGAAGTACTTGATTCCTGCTACGCCCGGAAGTACTCGATTTCCTGCTACGCCCGGAAGTACTTGATTTCCTGCTACGCCCGGAAGTACTCGATTTCCTGCTACGCCCGGAAGTACTCGATTTCCTGCTACGCCCGGAAGTGATCCCAGCCGCGCGGCTGCTGCACCACGCCGCCGAGCATGACGCCCTCCCCCGCCTCGACCACACCGATGGTGCGCCAGCCGTCCGGGACGCCCGCGGGAAATGTCGCCAGGAGGCTGTGCTCCTCACCGCCGGCGAGCAGGCACTCCCACGCCGCGTCGCCGACAGCCTGCTCAAGGGCCGCGAGGTCGTCGTGCAGCGCCGCCGGTGACAACGCGAGGCGCGCTCCACTGGCTTCGGCGATCCGGTGTCCGTCACGCAGCAAGCCGTCGGACAGGTCGATCATGGCGCTGGCGCCGGCGTCGGCCGCCTCCCTCCCGGCAAACACGTGGATCCTCGGGCGCAGGTGGTGGGCGAGGCACGCAGCGGGTATGCCGGCCGCGGCCGCTCGCGGGTCGGCGCCACCCTCGAGCAGGGCCAGGCCGGCGGCGGAGCGACCCAGGGTGCCGTAGACCGCGACGACGTGCCCCGGCCGGGCGCCGCTGCGCAGCACCGGTTCGCGCCCGTCCAGGTCACCGAGCGCCGTGACCGACACCATGAGGACGCCCGCCGGCGCCGAGGACAGGTCGCCGCCGGCGACGACCACCCCCAGGGCGGCCGCGTCCTCCCCGAGGGTGCGTGCGAAGTCGACCACCCAGTCCAGCGAGGTCGCCGGGTCCGCGACGAGCGAAACCAGGATCGCGGTCGAGCGCGCGCCCATGGCCGCGACGTCGGCGAGGTTCTGGGTGAGCAGCTTGGTCGCGACGTCGCCGGGCGTCGACCACTCGTCGAGCCAGTCGCGTCCGCGGACCATGGAGTCCGTGGTGGCCACGGTGGTCGGGCCGGTGCGCAGGACCGCGGCGTCGTCACCGGGGCCGACGTCAAGCGACGGACCCGCCTCGAAGAACGGGAAGATCCGCTGCAGCAGGTCGGACTCGGACACATCCGCAAGCGTCAGGGCGGCCGTGACCATGACTTGACCTCCTTCTGACGGCCCGGGGGAGACGGGCGGGACACGGGCACGGTAGCGTCTGGCGTGGCCGAGGTGTGCCCCGGCCGCGCGGTTCTCCCGGGTCTTGGAAACAGGCTCTGTCTTAGAACAGGCTGTGCTCAAGGAAACAGGCTCAACCTGTTGTCAACAGAAAGTGTGAGGTGTCTCGTGGTGGTCCAGGCTTACATCCTGATCCAGACCGAAGTCGGCAAGGCGGCGTCCGTTGCCGAGGCCATTGCCGCAATCTCCGGTGTAGTCCTTGCGGAGGACGTGACCGGGCCCTACGACGTGATCGCTCGCGTCGAGGCCAACACCGTCGACGAGCTGGGCAAGCTCGTCATCGCCAAGATCCAGGACGTGCCGGGCATCACCCGCACCCTGACCTGCACCGTCGTCCACGTCTGAGCGTTCGACTCTCGACGTGAGCCTCGGCGCCCGCCTCGCGGCCGCGCGCCCACAGCGCACCACGACCACCGGCCTCCTCGTCCTCGGGGTGGCCGGTGGTCTGCTGTCGGGGTGTTCCACCTCGGTCGAGGTCACCCCTCCCCCGCACGCCGCAGCGTGTGAGTCCGCCACCGCGTTGTGGCCGACGAAGGTGGCGGGCAACGGGACGCGGGCAGTCGACGGTGGGGACGGCACCAGCGGAGCGGCAGCCAGGGACGCGAGGGCGTGGGGCGACCCGGCGGTCATCGCGTCGTGTGGCTGGCCCGCGCTCGGCGCCACCGACAAGGAGTGCCTCGACGTCGACGGCGTCTACTGGGTCGTCGAGCGGCTCGGGGACGGCGTGAAGTTCACGACCTTCGGACGCGCACCGGCGATCCAGGTGCTCGTGCCGGACGCCTACAAACCCGAACCCCTGCTGCTCCCGGCCTTCGGACCCGCTGCCAAGGCCCTGCCCACCAACGGCCGAGACTGCCGCTGACGCTCCACTCCTCCTCGAGGAACCTTTGCTAGCAAAGGAAAGTCAATCGTGGACAGGTTGCAACCTGTCCACCATCTGCTAACCCTTGCTAGCAAAGGTTGGTTGGGGCGTCAGCGCAGGCCGACGGGGCGGGTCAGGGCGAGCTGGATGAGCTCGTCGATCAGCTCCGGGTACGGCAGCCCGGTCGCCTCCCACATCTGCGGATACATCGAGTGCGGTGTGAACCCGGGCATCGTGTTGATCTCGTTGATGACGACGTCGCCGGTGTCGGTGTAGAAGCAGTCCACCCGCGCCAGTCCTTCGCACCCGAGCGCCTCGAAGGCCGCCCCCGCGAGCCGCTGCACCTCGGCCGAGACCGACTCGGGCACGTTGGCCGGGCAGGACAGCACCGCGCCGTCGTCGAGGTACTTGGCCTCGAAGTCGTAGAACTCGTGGCCACCCTCGGTCGTCACCTCGATCTCGCCGACGTGGGAGACCCGCGGCGCGTCCGTCCCTCGCCCCTGGAGCACCGCGCACTCGATCTCGCGGCCGACGATGCCCTRCTCCACGATGACCTTGCGGTCGTGCTCGCGGGCGATCTCGATGGCCGCCTCGAGCGCCTCGGGGGACGACACCTTCGAGATCCCCATGCTCGACCCCGCCCGCGACGGCTTGACGAAGACGGGGTAGTCCAGCGCCCCAACCGCATCCATCGCCGCCGCCTTGTCGCGCCGCCACCGCGAGTCGGTGATCACGGCATACGGGCCGACCGGGAGCCCGGCCCCCGCGAACAGGACCTTCATGTAATGCTTGTCCATGCCCGCTGCGGACGCGAAGACGCCGGACCCGACGTAACGGATGTCCGCCATCTCGAACATGCCCTGGATGGTGCCGTCCTCGCCAAAAGGCCCGTGCAGCAACGGAAAGACGACGTCGACCTCGCCGAGGCTCCGCGGGACCTCCTGCGGCTCCAGGGTCGTGAGGGTGCGGTCCGTCGTCGCCAGTGGCACGACGACGCCAGCGCCGCCCGGCGCGACCTCGGGCGTGCTGTCAGCGGTCAGCTCGAGCAGCTGCGGGTCGCCGTCGGAGAGCACCCAGTGCCCATCACGAGAGATGCCGATCGGGATGACCTCGTAGGCGTCGCGGTCGATCGCCCGCATCACCCCCGCCGCGGTCGCACACGAGACCGCGTGCTCCGACGAGCGGCCACCGAAGACGATGGCGACTCGAGGCTTGTGGGTCGCTGGCTGGTCCGTAGTCATCGCCGCCGAGCGTATCCCGACCATCCGCCGGGCACCCGGCGCGGCCCGCGTGGCAGCGCCTCTACGCTGGCGGCGTGAGCCATGACCACCTGTCCCCCGCCTCCCGTGTCGTCGCCCTGGGACGCCAGCCCCGTATGCCGGGTGCCGGGGTCAACGCGCCCCTAGAGTTCACCTCGACGTACATCGCCGACGGGCCGGTGAACTACGCGCGCGCCGGGAACCCGACGTGGTCAGCCTTCGAGGAGGCACTGGGCGGACTGGAAGGTGGCGACGCCCTCGTCTTCGCCTCGGGGATGGCCGCCGTGTCGGCGACACTCTCGCTGGTCCCGCACGGGGGCGCGGTCGTCGTGCCCTCGCACGCCTACAACGGCACGACGACGCTGCTCGACCAGCGCGCCGAGAGCGGTGCCGTCGAGGTCCGGAGGGTTGACCCCACCGACCAGGACGCGGTGCGCGTCGCTGTCCAAGGCGCGGCACTGTTGTGGATCGAGACGCCCACCAACCCCATGCTCGAGGTGTCGGACATCCCGGCACTGGTGGCGATGGCGCGCGAGTCAGGTGCGCTGACCGTCTGCGACAACACGTTCGCCACCCCGTTGGTGCAGCAGCCGCTCGCCGACGGCGTCGACATCGTCCTCCACTCGGTCACCAAGTACCTGTCCGGACACTCCGACGTCATCCTGGGCGCCCTCGTCACCTCCTCCACGGAAGCGGGTCGTGGTCTGCACGCGCGCCTGTCGACCGCCCGCCTCCTCGGCGGTGCCATCGCCGGACCGATGGAGACCTGGCTGGCGCTGCGCGGCCTGCGCACCCTGCACGTGCGGCTCGAGCGGGCCACCGCCAACGCCCGCGAGCTCGCCGCCCGACTCGAGGGGCACCCCGCGGTGTCTCGCACGCGCTATCCCGGGTTCGGCGCGATCATCGCGATCGAGGTGCAAGGCGGCGCCGAGGCAGCCGAACAGGTTGCCACCACCACGTCCCTGTGGACGCACGCCACCAGTCTCGGGGGTGTCGAGTCCCAGATCGAGAGGCGCCGTCGCTACCCCGCGGAGCCCCCGACCGTCCCCGACGCCTTGCTGCGGCTGTCCGTCGGGATCGAGGACGTCGACGACCTCTGGCACGACCTCGACCGCGCGCTGACGGACCGGTGAGGACCCCAGCGACGAAGGAGAAACGAGCGACATGGAACGTGTACAGGGAATCGGCGGATACTTCCTGCGGTCCGCGGATCCGGCGGCCCTGATCGCCTGGTATCGCGACTGCCTGGGGCTCGATCTCGACGAGATGGGCCTGTGGCAGCAGCCTGCCGGGCCGACCGTCTTCGCGGCGTTCGAGTCCGAGACCGACTACTTCGGGTCCCGCGCCCAGCAGACGATGCTCAACTTCCGGGTCGGGGATCTTGACGCGATGCTCGGGCAGCTGCGCGCCAAGGGGGCGGACGTGGCTCTGGAGACTCAGGACATGGAAGGTGTCGGCCGATTCGGCTGGGTCACCGATCCTGAGGGCAATCGGGTCGAGCTCTGGCAGCCCGTCTGACCACGCTTGCGTCATGAGTCTGCCGTTTGCGCGTCCTTTGGGTAGTCAACCAAAGGAGAACCACCGCATGGCCCAGGACGAGGACGGCCGACGACGTCGGCGCGGCGCCATCATCATCACCCTTCTGTGCATCGCCCTCGGCGCCGGCGCTGCCACCTCGGCGGTCGCCACGGTGCTGAGTGTTCAGCAGCCAGACGACCGAGGCGCGGTCCTGCGGGGTCCCGCCGACCTCGTGGACCCGGCATCGGTGATCTCCTACGGCGGCTGACTCCACCGGTCACGGCAACACCAAGGGCACAGGGCTGGCAGCTGCCAGCCCTGTGCCTTGTGTCGTGTGCCCTGAGGCAAACACGCCTTGGGCCGCCTGACTGGTCCTGGTCACGCCTGCCGGCGGTGTCTGGCATGGGGTTCCAGGTCCACACGAGTCCTCGTGGCGTGATGGCGGCCGTGGTGGGGCTGGCGACAGCTGGGCGCCGGGTGCTCCCGGCCTGGTGCACGGCATGCCTGGTGGCGCCGTCGCGCCTGGCCACGTGCCCAGCGACGACGTGGTGGCATCCGGGCATCAGCCGTCCCCTTGCAGGTAGTGAGAGATGGGATCCCAGCGCCGACACCGACAGCGACCCGCCAGCGCTGGGACCCCGCCCTCGGCCGTTCGGTGTGGCCTCGGGTACCTATAGAGACGCGCATGGGCTCTGGACGTGACTCCACCCTTGAGGGTGGCCGGCTCAGTCAGCTGCAGAGGCTGACGGCCGCGACGGTGTAGGAACGCGTCGGCGACGCGGCGGAGGTCCAGGTGGTGGCGCCGAAGTTCCGGTTGGCCTGGACCCAGGCGGTGCCCCCGGAGACCACCGCGGTCACCACGGTGGTGGTCCCTGTGACGACTGTGGTCTGGGCGCCGCTCGCGCCGTAGTGGAGGGTGTAGTTGGTGGCGCCGGTGACGGCGGTCCAGTGGAACCTCACCGAGAGGGCTCCGAGGGCGCCGCAGGTGAAGGTGGCGGGGGCAGGGACCGTGTAGGTCCCCACCGTGCTGCCGGAGACCGGGACGGGGTCGCTCCACGCGGCCCGAGCGGGGACCGCGGAACAGGTGCCGAGTCCCAGGACAGCGGCTGCGGTGACGACCCGGATCATGGTGCGCGACCGATGTCTGGGCAGCCACGTCGTGCGAGTGACCGACGACCTCACCGGCGCGTGGACACGCTCGGGCCGCCTGACTTCCGATCGTCGCGCCCGATCGGATCGTCGCGCCCGATCGGATCGTCGCTCCCCCTCGGATCGACCCCCCGAGGGGCCCGGGGCCGATCGCCGCAGGAGCAGCGCAAGGAGGCGGCGGCATACCCCGCCAGCACGAACACGCCAGGGGTCCGCGACAGCCATGCGAGGAGCGCACCGGCCCGGGGCACCGAGACGAGCACTCGGGGCGCGGCCACGACCTCGTGGGGCCGGTCGTCGGCGCGGGCGTTCGCGTCTCCGCGCAGCCGCAGGGTTGCCGACCCATCGTGGCGGGTGATGGCGACGATGCGGTGGGTGACCTGTCTGTCGCCGACGGGTACGGCGACGACGTCGCCGACGCGCAGGTCTGCGGCTGGCACGGGGCGGACCAGGGCGAGGCTCCCGGCCGGGATCGTGGGAGACATCGATCCCGAGAGGAAGATCACCGGTCGGACCCCCCAGGACACCCCAGCCACCGTCATGACCAGGCACAGCACCCCGGTGGCGGCGCCCAGGGACAGGGCGAGGTGACCCACCCGATTGAGCACGCGCCGGGGGCTCATGGGCTCACTGGCTCGCGGTGAAGGTCAAGGAGATGTTGGTCGTCGCGCCCTGCAGCGAGCTGACCGCGGTGGTCGGCAGGGTCGCCTGGATGCACAGCGTCTCGGACACCCCAGCGGCCAGGGATCGCTGAGTCGCAGGGGCGCCCACCAGGTTCCCGGCGAACGTGGTGCCCGTCGTGGCCAGGGCCGCCCCGGCGCAGGTCCGTGCCGGCGCCGTCCCGGTCACGGCGGAGTCAGCAGTCACCTTGACGACGAGGGCGGCACCGAGGCCCTTGCCGTCGGCATTGGTGGCGGCTGCGGTCGCGTAGTAGGTCAACGGGATGGTCCCGGCATTCCGGACGGTGAGGATGCCTGCCACGGTGTTGCCCGGGACCATCCCGGTCAGGTTCAGATCGGTGTAGGCCGGGACGGCGTCGAGGGTGTTGACCTTGAGGTCCAGGACCCCTGACGAGATCGTCACCCCCGAGACCGGCACGCTGTCGGTCCACAGGGCATAGGTCCCGCTGACTCCCACGGTCAGGACGGCTCCGAGCGCGAGAGCGGCCCTGACCCGGGTTGACCTCAGGTGGCGTGGACGAGTCATGGGTGCCCTCCCTCGCGTTGCAGCGCCGCCCGATGCCGGTCTCGCAGGCTGCCGGTGAACATGGCGGCCGCGTAGGCGAGCAACGCCGCGGCCACGACGTAGACGAGCAGCCGGTGCTCCCGCCCGCTCAGGGCGGCATTGACCCGCCCGAGCAGGGGGGCGGCATACCAGAGCTCGCCCTTGAGCTGCACCGGCCTGACCCACCCCTCATCCGGGACGTCGTTGGCGTCGCCGCGGGTCCGGAAGGTCCGCGAGCCCGCACCGTCGACCCCGAGGGCGACGACCCGGTGGGTCACGACAGCAGGCTCACCCGACCGGAGCTGGTAGGTGATGACCGACCCGATCCCGATCGACGCCGACGACACCGGCCGGACCACCGCCAGGGTGCCCTCGGGCAGCGAGGGCCGCATCGAGCTCGTCAGCACCGCATAGGGGGTGGCACCGAACGCGCGGGGGACGATGACGGCCACAGCCAGGACACCGGCGACTCCGAGGATCACCACCCAGGCCAGGACGTGCCCCACCCACCCGGCCGCACGAGGTCCGCGGGTTGGGTCCGACCGAAGGACGACGTCGGGCACCGACCTGTCAGCCGTCAGCCGTCGTGGGTCTGGGTCGCGACGACGTTGACATCGTTGAGGGTCGCCAGCAGCCCCTGGCTCAGGTTCGTCGCAGCGGGTCCGTTGAACACCACACTGACCGTCGCCTGGATCTCACCGACCCCGGTGTCGTCGGCCGTGGTGACGTGGGTCTTGGCTGCGCCGTTGACCGTGAAGGTTGCCGAGGCCGCCAGCTGGTTCGTCAGCGTGTTCGTCGCGCCCCACGACGGCAGGCCCAGGGCAAGGTCGGCGCCGAGGTGCGCGCCGTCCGCCACGAGGTCGATCGTGCAGACCTCGGTCAGGACGTCACCGGGGACGAGCGCCTGGGTGAAGGCGGCCCCACCGTCGAGCGTCCAGCCCTGGCCGCAGTCCGGCTCTCCGAGCCACATCACGCCGCTGACGAGGTCGACGCCAGGCACGCTCACGGTGTCGTTCCAGTAGGCCAGCGTCCCGGCCCCTCCGAGCAACAGCACGGCCGCGGTCGTGGCGGCGAACGCACCCTTGGTCGACTTCTTCATGGCGGTCCTTCCCGAGGAGTCCACCGCACCCGCCACGGTTCAGTCCGATGTGTTGTCCCCCGAAAGACCCCACGACGACACGAACCCTTACGCGGTCGGGCAAAGAAGATCAGGCAGAAGGGAAGACCGCAGGTCGCTGGCGACCCCCGAGCGTGTCGCTAGTCGGTCTCGTTCTTGAGGGCGCGCACCATCAGGGCACCCACGACGTCCTCGACCCGTCGTCCGTCGTGCACGACCGCGGCGACCTGCTCGATGATCGGCACCCGCACGTCGTGCTTCTGCGCGAGCTGCAGGATCGACTCGCAGGACTTCACGCCCTCGGCCGTCTGCTTGGTCACGGCGACGACCTCCTCGACGCTCATGCCCCTGCCGAGGTTCACGCCGAAGGTGTGGTTGCGGGACAGTGGCGACATGCACGTGGCGATGAGGTCGCCCACGCCGGCCAGCCCCGCGAACGTCATCACGTCGGCGCCGAGCGCCATGCCGAGCCGGGTGGTCTCCGCCAGGCCGCGGGTGATGATGGAGGCCTTGGAGTTGTCGCCCATGCCGAGCCCCTCGGCCATGCCGACCGCGAGGGCGATGACGTTCTTCACGGCACCGCTGATCTCGGTGCCGACCACGTCGGTCGAGGTGTAGGGGCGGAAGTAGGCCGGGTTGGAGGCCTCGGCGACCCTGCCCGCGACTGCTTCGTCGATGCAGGCGACCACGCTGGCCGCAGGCTGCTTGAGCGCGATCTCCTTGGCGAGGTTGGGGCCCGAGACGACGACGATGCGCTCGGGTGCAACCCCGCCCGCCTCGGCGATGACCTCGCTCATCCGCTTGGTGGTCCCGAGCTCGACGCCCTTCATCAGCGAGACCACCGCCGCCGTGTCACCCAGCACCGCACCCCAGTCGCCGAGGTTGGCCCGCAGCGTCTGCGAGGGCACCGCCAGCACGATGATGTCCGCGCCGTGGGCAGCCTCGGCGGGGTCGTGCGTGGCCGACACCGTCGAGGGCAGCAGGAGGTTGGGAAGGTAGTCCTCGTTGCACCCCGCGTTGATCTGGTCGACCACGGCCTGACGGCGTCCCCACATCCGGACCGTCGTCCCGCCGTCGGCGAGGATCGCGGCATACGCAGTGCCCCAGCTGCCCGTCCCGAACACAGCAGCGGTCGTCATGCGTCATCTCCCTGCGGTCGGCGGAACTTCCCGGTCTCGGGAAGTCCGTGCTTGCGCGAGTCGAACCGCTCGGCGGGGGCCTGCTCACCGCGGATCGTCTCGAGCTCGGCCGTGATGGCAGCCATGATCCGGTCGGTTGCTTCGCGCAGGAGGGCACCGGTCACGGGCTGGTCATAGAGGTCGGTGAGGTCGACGGGGGGGCCGGCGCGCAGGTGCATCGTCCTGCGGGGCAGCAGCCTCGGACGCTTGCCGTAGGGCTCGAGGACGTCCTGCGGTCCCCACTGCGCCACCGGGATGACGGGGCACTTCGTGCTGAGCGCGATGCGGGCGGCCCCGGTCTTGCCCACCATCGGCCAGAGGTCGGGATCGCGCGTCAGCGTGCCCTCGGGGTAGACCGCCACGCACTTGCCGCTCTCGACCGCGTCGACTGCGGCACGGAAGGCGTCGGCGGCCTGGCCGGTGTTGCGGTAGACCGGGATCTGCTGCGCGCCACGCAGGATCGCCCCGACGACGGGGACCCGGAAGACAGCCTCCTTGCCGAGGAAGTACGGCGGGTGGTCGTTGTCGACCAGGAAGTGGGCGAACGCCAAGGGGTCGAAGTACGAGAGGTGGTTGGGCGCGGCCACGAACCCACCGGTGGTCGGCAGGTGCTCCACACCGCGCCAGTCTCGCTTGGTGAGGAGCATCAGCAGCGGACGCAGGATCGCCACGGTGAAGCGGTAGGCGAAGGGCAGAGCGCGTGTGCCGCTGGCGGTCACGTGGTCTCCAGATCGATGGGGAAGGTGTGAGTGAGCATCCTCGCGGCTCCCGGGGTCGGTGTCGAGCAACCGCGCCAGCACTGCGACGATCGTCCCAATGACCACCTTTCCCGACTGGCACCTGGTCGTCCCCGTCAAGGGCGGCGCCTCAGCCAAGTCACGGCTGCACCCCCCGGCGGGCGTGGACCGAGAAGAGCTGGCCCTGGCCCTGGCCACCGACTGCCTCAGCGCCTGCTGCGCCGGTATGCCGCCCGCCCGGGTCGTCGTCGTGACCTCCGACGAGCGCGTGGCCCAGATGGCCGCGGGCCTGGGGGCGCGGGTCGTCGCGGACCCCGCGGCAGGGCTCAACGCGGCCGCCGCAGCCGGCAGGGACTTCGTGCTGACCGAGGAGCCCGACGGAGCTGTGGCGGTGCTGCTCGGCGACCTGCCCGCGCTCCGCGCGGAGGACCTGACGACGGCACTGGGCGCCGCGGCGGCATACCCCCGCGCGGTGGTGCCCGATGGCGGCGGCGGCACCGTGCTCCTCACTGCCCTGGCCGGTGCGGACCTCGTGCCGGCGTTCGGCACGGGCTCCTCGAGGCGGCACCAGGGTGCCGGGCACCACCTGCTGGACCTCGATCTGCCGCGCCTTCGGACGGACGTCGATGACGACGCGGGCCTGCAGGCGGCGTTGTCGCTGGGGGTGGGGCCGGCCACGCGACGCACCCTCGGCGCGGCGCCGACTACGCTGCCGCCCATGCAGGCGAGCGTGCACACCTTCGACGAAGCCACCGGTGCCGGGTCCGCGCTGCTGGACGACGGACGCGAGGTGACCTTCACCGCAGAGGTGTTCGCGGCCAGCGCGCTGCGCCACCTGCGCGTGGGCCAGCGGCTGAGCCTGGACCTCGAGGCCGGTACCGAGATCAGGAAGCTGTGGATCGTCGGGATCGGTGACGACCAGCGGATCGGCTGAGCTCCGCCCAGCGCTCAGCCGACCTCGTAGTCCGCGCCCAGGGAGTCGAGCTTGTCGGAGAACCGCTCGTAGCCGCGGTAGATCAGCTCGATCCCGTGCACCTTTGACTGGCCCTCGGCGGCCAGCGCCGCGATGAGGTAGCTGAAGCCACCTCGGAGGTCGGGGACGGTGATCTCGGCACCTCGCAACGGCGTGGGCCCCGAGATGACCGCGCTGTGCCGGAAGTTGGCGCGCCCGAAGCGGCACGGGGAGCCACCGAGGCACTCCTTGTAGAGCTGGACGACCGCACCCATCTCCCCCAGTGCCTCCGTGAAGCCCAGGCGGTTCTCGTAGACCGTCTCGTGGACGATCGACAACCCGCTGGTCTGGGTCAGGGCGACGACCAGCGGCTGCTGCCAGTCGGTCATGAAGCCGGGATGGACGTCCGTCTCGAGGACGAGCGAGTTGAGGGTGCCCCCGGCGTGCCAGAAGCGGATGCCCTCGTCGTCGATGTCGAAGTCGCCGCCGATCTTCCGGAAGACGTTGAGGAAGGGCATCATCGCCTGCTGCTGGGCGCCGCGGACGTAGACGTCACCCTTGGTCGCCAGCGCCGCACACGCCCACGAGCCGGCCTCGATGCGGTCCGGGATGGCCAGGTGGTCGTAGCCGCCGAGGCGGTCGACACCGTCGATCTTGATGACCCGGTCGGTCTCGACGCTGATGATCGCGCCCATCTTCTGCAGCACGGCGATGAGGTCAAGGATCTCGGGCTCGACGGCGGCGTTGCGCAGCTCGGTGACACCTTGGGCGCGCACCGCGGTCAGCAGCACCTGCTCGGTGGTGCCGACGGACGGGTACGGCAGCTTGATGCGCGTGCCCTTGAGCCCGTTCGGGGCGGTCAGGCGCAGCCCTTCGGGCCGCTTCTGGACATCGGCGCCGAACTGGCGCAGGACGTCGAGGTGGTAGTTGATCGGGCGCTCACCGATGCGGCACCCGCCCAGGTCGGGGATGAAGGCCTCCCCCAGCCGGTGCAGCAGCGGGCCGCACAGCAGCACCGGCACGCGCGACGAGCCGGCGTGGGCGTCGATGTCGGCGACGTGGGCCTGCTCGACATTGGTGGGGTCGAGCAGCAACTCACCATCACGGTCGGTGGAGTCGATCTTGACGCCATGGAGCTCCAGCAGCCCGGACACGATCTTGACGTCGGAGATCTCGGGGACCCCCCGGAGCCGGCAGGGACCCTCCGCGAGAAGCGCGGCCACCATGGCCTTGGAGACCAGGTTCTTGGCACCCCTGACCTCGAGGTCTCCGACCAGCGGTACGCCGCCATTCACGGTGAGGATGTTTGCCATGGGGCAAGTATCGCGGCACGCGACGGAGGCCGACACCCCGAGGGGGTGCCGGCCTCCGTCATGGGGCTGGTGGGGCTGGTGCCCCGCTTCGGACTAGGCCTTCTTGGCCGCGCGCTTGGTCGCGGCCTTCTTGGCCGGTGCCGCCCTCTTCGCGGGGGCGGCCTTCTTGGCCGGGGCGGCCTTCTTGACGACGGCCTTCTTCGCCGGTGCCGCCTTCTTGGCGGGGGCGCTCTTGGTGGCCAGCGTCCTCGCGGCCGTCGTCTTCTTCGCCGTCGACGCCTTCTTGGTGGCCAGCGTCCTGGCGGCCGTCGTCTTCTTGGCAGGTGCCGCCTTCTTCGCGGGCGCCGCCTTCTTGGCCGGAGCGGCCTTCTTGACGACGGCCTTCTTCGCCGGTGCCGCCTTCTTGGCCGGAGCGGCCTTCTTGACGACAGCCTTCTTCGCGGGTGCCGCCTTCTTGGCGGGTGCCGCCTTCTTCGCGGGTGCGGCCTTCTTCGCAGGAGCGGCCTTCTTGGCGGTGCTCACCGCTGCCTTGGTGGCGGTGCCTGCGGCAGCACGAGCGCCTGCGACAGCTGCCTTGGGCAGCGAGCGCGGGTTCTTCACCACGTCCTTGAAGGCCGAGCCGGCGCGGAACTTGGGCACCACGGTCTTCTTGATCTTCACGCTGGCACCAGTGCGGGGGTTGCGACCGGTGCGCGCGGCACGGGCGGCCTGCTCGAACGTTCCGAAGCCGGTGATGGCAACGCTGCCGCCCTTGGCCACTTCGCGGATGATCACGTCCACGACGGCCGTCAGTGCATCGCTTGCTGCCTTGCGGCTGCCCAAGCGACTCTCCAGCTCCTTGATCAGTTCTGCCTTGTTCACGTCTTCCCCTCCACAGGGTTGGTGACGCCGGACCCCTTAGCCCGACGAGGGTGAGCCGCCGAGCCAATGCCCGACTTGGGTCTGACGTTAGGGCGGTTGCGCGTGCGAGTCCACCATCCCGAGCGCCCGATCTGTTGTGTCGCAACGGATTGCGGCGCACCGACAGGCCCCTCGCCGAACCCGGGCTCCCGCTCAGGCTTGCCGCTCGTTTCGGGCTGCGAGATTTGCCTCGCGGCCAGAAGCGTTGCGCCTCAACGCAATTCGTGCCCCGGTAGACCGGCCAGGCGCCGTGTCAGGACAGGAAAGGCCCCCGACGCGGAGCATCGGGGACCTCCTTCACGCGCCTCGACGTGCGACTTCGGGGAATTTGCCCCGCATCGGCGCGCCGCGCGCGTCAGGCCACCGTGGTGGAGGGCTTGTATGCCGGTCGGCGGGCCTCGAAGTCCGTCACGTCCTGCTCGTGGCGCAGGGTGAGGCTGATGTCGTCGAGGCCTTCGAGCAGCCGCCAGCGGGTGTAGTCGTCGACCTCGAAGGGCGCGACGATGTCTCCTGCAGTGACGGTGCGCGACACGAGGTCGACCGTCACCGAGGCGCCGGGTTCGTTCTCGAGGTACTTCCAGATCAGCTCGATGTCGTCCTGGGCGACCTGGGCGGTCAGCAGCCCCTGTTTGCCACTGTTGCCGCGGAAGATGTCAGCGAACCGCGAGGACAGGACGACGCGGAAGCCGTAGTTCATCAACGCCCACACCGCGTGCTCGCGCGAGGAACCGGTCCCGAAGTCGGAGCCGGCCACGAGCACCGACCCCGCGGCATACGACGGGTTGTTGAGGATGAACGTCTCGTCCTTGCGCCACGCGGCGAACAGGCCGTCCTCGAAACCGGTGCGCGTCACGCGCTTGAGGTAGACGGCCGGGATGATCTGGTCGGTGTCGACGTTGCTGCGGCGCAACGGGACGCCGATGCCGGTGTGGGTCGTGAACGCATCCATCACTTGCTCCCCTCGGAGACGCCGGCGTCGACGAGGTCGACGAGGTCGGCCGGGCTGGACAGGGTGCCGCGCAGCGCGGTGGCGGCGGCCACCAGCGGGCTGACCAGGTGCGTGCGGCCACCCTTGCCCTGTCGGCCCTCGAAGTTGCGGTTGGACGTGGAGGCGCTGCGCTCGCCGGGGGCGAGCTGGTCGGGGTTCATGCCCAGGCACATCGAGCAGCCGGGAAGGCGCCACTCGGCTCCGGCGGCGGTGAACACCTTGTCCAGGCCCTCTTCCTCGGCCTGGACGCGAACCCGCGCCGAGCCGGGGACGACGAGCATCCGGACACCGTCGGCGACCTTGTGCCCCTTGACCACCTCGGCGGCCGCGCGCAGGTCCTCGATCCGGCCGTTGGTACAGGAGCCGACGAAGACCGTG
The DNA here is from genome assembly GCF_056403895.1 of Pedococcus sp. P2_E5. NCBI lineage: Bacteria > Bacillati > Actinomycetota > Actinomycetes > Micrococcales > Intrasporangiaceae > Pedococcus > Pedococcus sp. P2_E5. The sequence continues at coordinate 38,374 of NZ_JBFUEP010000008.1, read as the reverse complement.
TCGACCCGGATCTCGCGCAACGGGGTGCCCGCGGTCAGGCCCATGTAGTCGAGGGCGTGCTGGGCCGCGGCCTTCTCGTTGTCGTCGCCCATGGTCTCGGGATCGGGCACGGACTCCCCGAGCGGCAGACCCTGACCGGGGTTGGTCCCCCACGTGACGAAGGGCGTCAGCGTGGTGGCGTCGAGCGCGACCTCCTCGTCGAAGACGGCGTCGTCGTCCGAGCGCAGGAGGGTCCACGCCGCGACCGCCTCGTCCCAGTCGGCGCCGGTCGGGGCGTTCTCGCGACCCTCGAGGTAGTCGAACGTGGTCTGGTCGGGCGCGATCATGCCGGCGCGGGCACCCGCCTCGATCGACATGTTGCACACCGTCATCCGGGCTTCCATCGACAGCGCGCGGATGGCGCTGCCGCGGTACTCCAGGACGAAGCCCTGACCGCCGCCGGTGCCGATCTTGGCGATCACGGCCAGGGTGATGTCCTTGGCGGTCACACCGGGCTGGAGCTCGCCCTCGACGTTGATCGCCATCGTCTTGAACGGTTTGAGCGGCAGGGTCTGGGTGGCGAGGACGTGCTCGACCTCGGACGTGCCGATACCGAAGGCCAGGGCGCCGAACGCGCCGTGGGTCGAGGTGTGCGAGTCGCCACAGACGATGGTCATGCCCGGCTGGGTCAGGCCGCGCTGGGGGCCGACCACGTGGACGATCCCCTGCTCGGCGTGGCCCATCGGGAACAGCCGGACGCCGAACTCCTCGCAGTTGCGTCGCAACGTGTCGACCTGGGTCTTGCTGACGAGGTCGGTGATCGGGCCGGGCGTCGTCGGGACGTTGTGGTCCTCGGTGGCCAGGGTGAGATCGGGGCGGCGGACGGTGCGTCCGGCCAGTCGCAGGCCGTCGAAGGCCTGGGGAGAGGTGACTTCGTGGATGAGGTGGAGGTCGATGTACAGCAGGTCCGGCTCGCCCTCGGCGCGCCGGACGACATGCGCATCCCAGACCTTCTCGGCCAGCGTTCCTGACACGTCTTCACCCTTCTGTTCTGATTGCGGCCTTCGTCACGTCCTGGGCACGGACTTCGCCGCGTCGCATCGTGAGCACGGCGCCGTGCTGCAATCCGAGGTTCGCACGCAGGACACGCCCACGGATTTGCGTCTCAGCGAATGAGACGTCAATATCAAGCCATGGACACAACCAGTGGAGTCGGCGTTCTCGACAAGGCAGCCATCGTCCTGGGCGCCCTCGAGGCCGGGCCGTCGACCCTCGCCCAGCTCGTCACCGCGACCGGCCTGGCTCGCCCCACCGCCCACCGGCTCGCCGTGGCGCTCGAGCACCACCGCCTGGTCACGCGAGACCTGCAGGGTCGGTTCGTGCTCGGGCCGCGCCTGGCCGAGCTCGCCGCCGCCGCCGGCGAGGACCGCCTGCTCGCCGCCGCGGGCCCGGTGCTGGGCGCCCTGCGCGACCACACCAACGAGAGCGCCCAGCTGTTCCGCCGCCAGGGCGACCACCGCATCTGCGTGTCGGCAGCCGAGCGCCCGGTCGGCCTGCGCGACTCGATCCCGATCGGCGCGACGCTGTCGATGCTCGCCGGGTCGGCCGCCCAGGTGCTGCTCGCCTGGGAGGAGCCCGACCGCCTGCACCGTGGGCTGCACGGCGCGAAGTTCACGGCGACGACCCTCTCCGGCGTCCGTCGCCGCGGCTGGGCCCAGAGCGTCGGCGAGCGCGAGGCCGGCGTCGCGTCCGTGTCCGCACCCGTCCGCGGCCCGTCCGGTCGCGTGGTCGCCGCCGTGTCCATCTCGGGTCCGATCGAGCGGCTCTCCCGCCAGCCAGGTCGGCTGCACGCGGCCACGGTGATCGCCGGGGCCAACAAGCTCACCGAGGTGCTCGCGAGGCACCACGCGCAGCAGCAGCAGCAGAACCACGTCTGAGCCACGACGCCTGAGCCCGCACACGCAACAACCACGAGCGCGAGGTAGGCCGCGCGGCTGAGCCAGCCGCGCGGCATACCCATGCCGAGGCGGAGATGGGAGAAGCCTCCGTCCGTGGACGGAGGCTTCTGCTGGTAGCCCCGACGGGATTCGAACCCGCGCTACCGCCTTGAGAGGGCGGCGTGCTAGGCCGCTACACAACGGGGCCCTAGCGTGTTGCCCGCGCACTTTCCAGTGGCGGGCAGCGGAGAGAACCATACCGGCAGGCAGTGGATTTCTCCGAATCGGCGTGTGCCACAAGGGCTTGCGCCTGAGCTGGGGTACCAGGACTCGAACCTAGAATGACGGTACCAGAAACCGTAGTGTTGCCAATTACACCATACCCCAAGGGGGTATCACTTCCAGCGCGCCCGAAGGCCTTCATGGGAGTGAACCGAGACGCGATACTACCGGCCCGTCGGTCGCGTTCCCAAATCGGCTCCCCCAGCCTCAGGCGAGCTCGTCGTGCAGGCGGTGCAGGCGCGCCAGGGTCGAGGTCTTGCCGAGGATCTCCATCGACTCGAACAGCGGCGGGCTGATCCGCTGGCCGGACACAGCGGTGCGCAACGGTCCGAAGGCGAACTTGGGCTTGATGCCCATCCCCTCGACGATCGCCGAGCGCAGCGCGGCCTCGATGGCCGCGGCTCTCCAGCCACGCTCGGACCCCAGCACCCCCGAGCGACTGTCGTCGATGTCCTCGATGGCCTTGATCGCCGCTGCGAGCACCTCGCCCGAGTCGTCCGTGAGCTGGGCGCGCGCGTCGTCGGCGATCTCGAGGGCGTCGTCGGCGGTGTAGAACGGCGCCACCAACGCACTGGCCTCGGACAGCAGCGCCATCCTGGTCTGGATCAGCTCGGTGACCTTCTCGAGGCGAGCGAGCTCGCCCAGGCTGGGGTTGCCGGACAGCACGCCGTCCCGCTCGAGGTAGGGCAGCAGCCGGGAGGCGAGCTCACCGGTCCCCAGCTCGCGGATGTAGACACCGTTGAGCCACTCGAGCTTCTTGAGGTCGAAGATCGGCCCGACCGGGTTGACCTTGCCCCAGTCGAAGTCGGCGCTGAACTCGTCGAACGTGAAGACCTCGACGTCCTCGCCGTCCGGCCCGGACTTCGGCGGATAGGCAAGCAGCGCAAGGAAGTTCACCAGCGCCTCGGGCAGGTAGCCCTGCTCCTTGAACCACGTCAGCCGCGCGGCCGGGTTCTTGCGCTTGGAGATCTTGGACTTGTCGGTGTTGCGCAGCAGGGGCATGTGGGCGAACGCCGGCGGCGCCAGCCCCAGCCACTGGTAGAGCAGGACGTGCTTGGGGGTGCTGGAGATCCACTCCTCGCCGCGCACGACGTGGGTGATGCCCATCTCGTGGTCGTCCACGACGACGGCGAGGTGGTAGGTCGGGAACCCATCGGCCTTGAGGATGACCTGGTCGTCGGGGCGGGGCGCCGAGACGCGGCCGCGGATGAGGTCGTCGAACTGAAGCGGGGCGTCGTCGGGGATGAGCATCCGGACGACAGGCGTCTCCGAGAAGCCCGGCAGCTCGGCTCGCTCGTCGCGGGTCTTGCCGACGCACAGCCGGTCGTACCCCGTGGGCTGCTTGAGCTTCTGCTGCATCTCGCGCATCTGCGTCAGCCGCTCGGTGGAGCACCAGCAGTGGTAGGCCTTGCCCTCCTCCAGCAGCCGCTCGACGTAGGGCCGGTAGGTGTCCAGCCGCTCGCTCTGGCGGTAGGGCGCACACGGGCCACCCACGTCCGGGCCTTCGTCCCACCGCAGGCCGAGCCAGTGCAGCGTGTCGAACACCTGCTGCTCGCTGTCGGCCTGGAACCGCGCACGGTCGGTGTCCTCGATGCGCAGCACGAACGAACCGCCCTGCTGCCGCGCGAAGGCGAGGTTGAACAGCGACATGTACGCCGTGCCCACGTGCGGGTCGCCGGTGGGTGACGGCGCGACGCGGAGGCGGGGTGCGGTGGCGGGCTTCTCAGTCATGGTGCCCCGATTCTAGGGACCACCCACGGATCGGACGTATGCCGCGTGGCCGGCCAGGCGGCATACACGCCTCAGCGGCGCACGAAGGTGTTGCTGAGCGTGCCGATGCCCTCGATCTCGACGTCCACCCGCTGACCGGCCTCGACGAGGCCGACACCTGCGGGCGTGCCGGTCAGGATGACGTCGCCGGGGAGCAGGGTGAAGGCCGCGCTGACGTACGAGACGAGGGTCTCGACGTCGAAGATCATGTCGGCGGTGCTGCCGTCCTGGCGGGTCTGGCCGTCGAGTCGGGTCTGGATCCGCAGGTTGCTGACGTCGAGCTCGGTGCTGATCCAGGGGCCGAGGGGCGTGGAGGTGTCGAAGCCCTTGGCGCGCGCCCACTGTCCGTCGCCCCGCTGCCAGTCGCGGGCGGTGACGTCGTTGGCACAGGTGTAGCCGTAGATGACCTCCTTGACGCGCTCCCGCGGCACGTCCTTGGCGATGCGGCCGATGACGATGGCGAGCTCGCCCTCGTAGGAGATCTCCTCCGCCCCGGCGGGCATCACGATGGGGTCGCCCGGGCCGACGACGGCGGTGTTGGGGACGAGGAACATGAGCGGTTGGGCCGGCGGCTCGCCACCCATCTCCTTGGCGTGGTCGGCGTAGTTGCGACCGATGCCGATCACCTTGCTGCGCGGGATGACGGGCGCGAGCAACCTGGCGTCGGCAAGGGCCACCTGCTCGCCGGTGAGCACCAGGGGCTGGTAGAGCGGGTCGCCCTGGACCTGGGCGATGAACTCGCGCCCCGGCTCCCCCTCGACGATGCCGTAGGCCGGGTCCTCACCTGTCGTGTATCTCGCGATGCGCACCCGACGAGCCTATCTGGGCCCGCCGGGTCGGCCGAGGGCGCGGCTGGTCGCCGCCCACCGTCCCTCAGCGGGCCGAGAACTCGCGGCGGTAGCGCTGGGGCGAGGTGCCCACCACCGTCTGGAAGTGGGTGCGCAGCAGGGCCGCCGACCCGAAGCCACTGTGGGCGGCCACCGACTCGACCGGCAGGTCGGTCGACTCGAGGAGCTCGCGGGCCCGCAGCACCCGCTGCTGGACGATCCACTTGTGCGGCGTGGTGCCGGTCTCCGCGACGAAGCGGCGCGCGAACGTGCGCTCCGACATCATCGCAAGCCGCGCGAGGTCGGGGACGGTGTGCGGAGCGTCGAGGTTCTCGGTGACGTGGTTGAGCACGGGCTGGATGCTCTCGCAGTCGGTCTCGGGCAGCGGCGCCTCGACGTACTGGCGCTGACCGCCGTCGCGCTGGGGCGGCACCACCATCCGGCGGGCGATCCGCGTCGCCACGGTCGAGCCGAGCTCGCGACGCACGAGGTGCAGGCACGCGTCGATGCCGGCCGCCGTGCCCGCCCCGGTGATGATCGACCCCTCGTCGATGAACAACACGTCCATCGACACCGTGGTGCGGGGGAACCGCCGGGCGAACTGCTCCGCGTAGCGCCAGTGGGTCACTGCGGTCAGGCCGTCGAGCAGCCCGGTCTCGCCCAGGATGAACGCACCGGTGCAGATCGACAGGATCGTCGCCCCCTGCCGGTGTGCCTCGCGGATCGTCTCGAGCAGCTCCGACGGGTACTCGTCGCGGATGCCACCGGCGGGGATGACGACGAGGTCGGCGCCGATCGCGTCGGCCCAGGTGTGCGTAGGGATGAACTGGCCGCCACTGGTCGTGCCGACGGGCTCGCCGGCCCGCTCACCACACGTGATGAAGCTGAACGGCGGGACTCCGTCGTCCGTGCGGTCGATCCCGAAGACCTCGCACGCGAGGGACATCTCGAACATGGCCATCGGGTTGGTCGCGATGGCGGCGATGCTGCGCAGTGCCATGGACAGCAGTATGGCAGAAAAGTTGCTGCGCGCGTCAGTTCTGCCACTCGTGGCTGATTTGGATTGGGCGCATGATTTCAGACATGACCATCATCCTGCTCCTGGCATTCGTCACTGCGCTGGTCTTCGCCGTCGAGCGACACCACCGCCGCACCTGGTCGCTCCCGCACGCACCGCACGGAGCCGACTCCACCATCGCCTTCACCGACCTCGACCACGACTGGGACCGCGTCCTGCACGACGCCGAGGCTCGCGCCTGAGGACTGCCCCCAACCCACCCGGATATCCTGCACGCGATGGATATCCGGGTGCTGGGGCGTGAGGCGTGGGAGGCCCTCGAGGCCCAGCACGCCGACCGCGTCGACGCGGCCACCTCGGGCCACCGCGAGCGTCGCCAGAGCGGCGTCGCCCACCCGGTCGAGGACTTCCTCTTCACCTACTACCCGTTCAAGCCGTCGCAGCTGCGTCGCTGGCACCCCGGTCCCGGGGTGGTCCTCCAGGGTGCGGCCGAGCTCGACCGTGGCGGCTGGCGGTTCTACCGCGAGGTGGACGGCGGCACCCAGCTGGACACCACGGCATACCTCGAGTCGCGGGGCGACACGGTCGACTTCGTCCGTCGGCTGGTGACGGCGACCCACGCGCGGCCGGCGCAGCTCGGGTGTTTCGGCCTGCACGAGTGGGCAATGGTCTACCGTCTGGCGGCCGACGAGGTGCGTCACGCCGCCTGGCCGTTGCGGCTCGGCGCGCGGGGCACGGACGACGTCGTTGACGGCCTGCAGATCAGGTGCACCCACTACGACGCGTTCCGGTTCTACACGCCTCCGGCGAGGTCGCTGAACCTGCTCCAACCGACCCGCGAGGACCAGGTGGCGCTCGAACAGCCGGGCTGCCTGCACGCGGGCATGGACCTCTACAAGTGGTGCATGAAGCTCGCGCCCGCCATCGCGAGCTCGCTGGTGATGGACTGCTTCGACCTCGCCCGCGAGATCCGCGAGCTCGACATGCGCGCCTCGCCCTACGACCTGAGCGCCCTGGGCTACCTCCCCGTCGCGATCGAGACACCGCAGGGCCGAGCGGAGTATGCCGCCGCGCAGCGCGACTTCGCCACGCGCGGCCAGGGCCTGCGGGAGCGACTCCTGCAGGCCCTGGACGCGATCGGTGGGGACTACTCGGCGGACTCGTTCGAGTCGGCCGGGGCGCCTGCGTCGGTTGGGGCGTCGGTCGGGGTGACGTCGGCGCTGCCGGCCTCTTCCTCCGCGAGGATGCGGTAGAGCGAGCGGCGGGCGTCGGCGAGCACCTGCTGTGCGGCGTCGAGCTGGGCCGGCTGGCCCGCGACGACGACCTGCTCGACGGCGACCACCAGCTGGCCGATCTCACGGCGCATCTCGCGGAAGCCGCGACGCGGAGTGGTCGCGTCGACGAAGGCCTGCGCGAGCTCCTCACCGTGGCCCTCGGCGTAGGCACGGCCGTCGTCGGTCAGGGCGAAGACCTTGCGACGCGGGTCGTCGTCGGACTCGTCGGGAGCGATCAGGCCCTCCTCGTCGAGCGAGCGCAGGGCGGGGTAGACCGAGCCGGGACCGGGCTGCCACGAGCCGTCCGACCGTTCGGCGATGGCGGTGATGATGCCGTAGCCGTTCATCGGCTCCTCGGCGAGCAGCGCGAGGATCGCGCGGCGGACGTCACCGCGGCGACCGCGGCGAGGTCCGCGACCGCCGCCGCGCGGGCCTCGGCCTTCACCACTGAGCCCTCTGCCATAGCCGGCACCCGGGCCGAAGCCCGCGCCGGGTCCGAAGCCGGCGAACTCGCCGCGGCCGCGGCCAGGCCCGCCGTGGTGGCCGTGACCGGGATGACCGGAGTCGCCCTCCTGACCGCGGTTGCGACCGGGCTGGCCGTCGATGGACCGGCCTCGGCCGGAGTGGCCCCCTCGACGGGGGTGGGACATCTGGATGTTCAAGTTCATGCGATTCATGGGTTCTCTCCTACGAATGTGGTGTGCGGGGGCCGTCGCTCTGGTCGGGCGGCTCTCTCTCGCACAATCGACAGTCTGTCGTCGATATATCGAATCATGCACTCGTCGATATATCGATGTCAAGTCCCAGCCTCGACTTCTGGCCACCGGTGGCCCACCGCGCCCGCTGAGACCCGCTTCCGTGCCCTAGCGGTGGCCAGAAGTGCAGGCATCCCCCGACTTCTGGCCACCGGTGGCCCACCGCGCCCGCTGAGACCCGCTTCCGTGCCCTACTGGTGGCCAGAAGTGCGGCGGGCGGGACCGGCAGCCAGCCACGGACCGGACCCGTGCGCGCGCTCCTGCGGCGGCCCGTAGGCTGACCTACCGTGTCGAAAGTTCTGACGTCCCTGCCTGTTGGTGAGCGTGTCGGGATCGCCTTCTCCGGCGGTCTGGACACCTCGGTCGCCGTTGCCTGGATGCGGGAGAAGGGGGCGATCCCCTGCACCTACACCGCAAACCTGGGCCAGTACGACGAGCCCGAGATCGACACGGTCCCCGACCGTGCCGGCCAGTACGGCGCCGACCACGCGCGCCTGGTCGACTGCCGGCCCGCGCTGGTCGAGGAGGGACTGTCCGCCATCGCGTGCGGCGCGTTCCACATCCGCAGCGGCGGCAAGACCTACTTCAACACCACTCCCCTGGGCCGGGTCGTCACCGGGACGCTGTTGGTGCGCGCCATGAAGGACGACGGCGTGGACATCTGGGGCGACGGCTCCACCTTCAAGGGCAACGACATCGAGCGGTTCTACCGCTACGGCCTGCTCGCGAACCCGGCCCTGCGGATCTACAAGCCGTGGCTCGACGCCGACTTCGTCAGCGAGCTCGGCGGCCGCAAGGAGATGTCGGAGTGGCTCCTCGCCCGCAACCTGCCCTACCGGTCGAGCACCGAGAAGGCCTACTCCACCGACGCCAACATCTGGGGCGCCACCCACGAGGCAAAGACGCTCGAGTTCCTCAACGAGAGCATGGAGATCGTCGAGCCGATCATGGGCGTCGCGTTCTGGGACGAGTCGGTCGCGATCGCCACCGAGGACGTCACCGTCCGGTTCGAGCAGGGTCGCCCGGTGGCCATCAACGGCCAGACCTTCCCTGACGCGGTGTCACTCGTCGACGAGGCCAACAAGGTCGGCGGACGCCACGGCCTGGGGATGTCCGACCAGATCGAGAACCGCATCATCGAAGCCAAGAGCCGCGGCATCTACGAGGCGCCCGGCCTTGCCCTGCTGTGGATCACCTACGAGCGACTGCTCAACGCGATCCACAACGAGGACACCATCGCCAACTACCACGCCGAGGGACGTCGCCTGGGGCGGCTGCTCTACGAAGGTCGCTGGCTCGACCCGCAGTCGCTCATGCTGCGCGAGTCCCTCCAGCGCTGGGTCGCGTCGGTCGTGACCGGAGAGGTCACCGTCCGGCTGCGCCGGGGCGACGACTACTCGATCGTCAACACGACCGGACCCGCCTTCAGCTACCACCCCGAGAAGCTCTCGATGGAGCGCACCGAGGGCGCGGCCTTCGGCCCGGTCGACCGCATCGGCCAGCTGACCATGCGCAACCTCGACATCGCCGACTCCCGGGCCAAGCTCGAGCTGTATGCCGCGCAGGGCCAGCTCGTCGCGCGTCACCAGGACCTCGTGGGCGACCTCGAGCCCGGTGGCGCCAAGGCCATCTCGTCGAATCCGCATGCAGCACAGGCGGACTCGGACGACGACGCGCTGGACCGGGCTGCGATGGAGTCCGGGACCGACTGACTGGGCTATCGGACGGGGACGCCCGCCCGCACGAGTCCATAGGTGACACCGTCCACGAGCGCCTGCCAGGACGCCTCGATGATGTTGCCGGCGACGCCGATGGTCTCCCACGACGTCGAACCGTCGGACGTCTCGATGAGCACCCGGGTCACCGCATCGGTGCCGTGTGCCGCGTCGAGGATGCGGACCCGGTAGTCGATCAGCTCGAGCTTGTCGAGCTCGGGGTAGGCCGGCGCCAGTGCTCGGCGCAGCGCGTGGTCCAGCGCGTTCACGGGACCGTTCCCCTCTCCGGTCGCCACGACCCGCTCTCCTCCCGCGACGAGCTTGACGGTGGCTTCGGACAGGGCGTTCTCGCCCCCGCGGGCGTCGGTGATGACGCGCCAGGACTCGACCTCGAAGAAGTCGTAGCTCGCAGCCTCGACCTCACGGCGCAGGAGCAGCTCGAACGACGCGTCGGCCGCGTCGAACGTGTAGCCGCGCAGCTCGAGGTCCTTGACCTTGGCCAGCACCCGCGTGAGCAGGTCCTTGTCGTCGGAGAGGTCGTAGCCCAGCTCGCGACCCTTGAGCTCGATGCTGGCCCGGCCCGCCATGTCTGACACCAGCATCCGCATGTCGTTGCCGACGTACTGCGGGTCGGTGTGCTGGTAGAGGTCGGGGTCGACCTTGATCGCACTGGCATGCAGACCGGCCTTGTGTGCGAACGCACTGGCACCGACGTAGGGCTGACGCGAGTAGGGCGGCACGTTGGTGATCTCGGAGATCGCGTGGGCGATACGCGTTGCCTCGCGGAGCCGTCCGGTCTCGAGCAGCGGCAGGCCTCTCTTGATCTGCAGGTTGCTGACCACTGTGAGGAGGTCGGCGTTGCCCGTTCGTTCGCCGTAGCCGTTGATGGTCCCCTGCACGTGGGTCGCACCCGCGTCGACGGCCGCCATCGAGTTGGCCACCGCACAGCCCGTGTCGTTGTGGCAGTGGATGCCCACCCGGGCCGAGGTCGCACTGACGGCGTCGGCCACCACGTCGGCGACCTGGTGGGGCAGCATGCCGCCATTGGTGTCGCACAGCGCGACGACCTCGGCGCCGGACTCCATCGCGGCCCGGATGACCTCGAGCGCATAGGCCCGGTCGGCGGCATACCCGTCGAAGAAGTGCTCGGCGTCGAGGAAGACCCGACGCCCCTCTCCGTGCAGGAACGAGACGGTGTCTCGCACCATGGCGAGGTTCTCCTCGAGGGTGGTGCGCAGGGCCGACTCCACGTGGCGCACATGGGATTTCGCCACGAGGGTGACGACCGGGGCTCCGGAGTCGACGAGGGCGCGGACCTGCGGGTCGTCGGCCGCGTTGCCGCCGGCCCGCCTGGTCGCGCCGAAGGCCGCGAGGGTCGCGTTGCGCAGCGACAGCTCGGTCCTGGCCCGCGCGAAGAACTCGGTGTCCTTCGGGTTGGCGCCCGGCCAGCCACCCTCGATGAAGCCGACACCGAGCTCGTCGAGGTGCAGGGCAATGGCCAGCTTGTCCGACACGGAGAGGTTGAGCCCCTCCTGCTGCGCGCCATCGCGCAGGGTGGTGTCGTAGACGTGCAGGTCGCTCATCGCGGTGTCCTCATCGGCTGGTTCTTCGGCTCGGTATCGCCTCGGTCGTGCAGCAGTTCCTGGTGGTCATTCTCCCCGGCATCGCGCCCGCTGCCCGGCGGGGATGGTGCTGGCAGCGGCTGACAGACTCAGTCTGACAAAACGAAAGACCCCCCGGGTGTGGGAGGTCTGCGCGACGAGGGAGTTCTCGTCGCGCTAGTCGATAATCACCATGGTGGTGGCCATGTGCCAGGACGTCACGTGCTCACTGTGACATGGCCGATCCACGCTGTGGAACCCCGGTCCGCATCGTGGTCAGGACGTCGAGGGGGTATGCCGCGCGGCCGCCTCCACCAGCGCGGCGAACAGCCGCGGGTCGTCGCCCTCCTCGGGATGCCACTGCACGGCCAGCCGGAACCCCGCCTCCGGGTCCTCCATCGCCTCCAGCGTGCCATCGGTCGCCCACGCAGCGGGCACGAATCCCGGGTGGGTCAGCACGGACTGGTGGTGGTAGCTCGGAACGACCACGGAGTCGCCCAGCAGCGAGTTCACGCGGGTCCCGACGACGGTGGTCACCGGGTGACGGCCGTAGGCCCCGACCTCGGGCGAGTGGTCCTGGTGGCCCACCCGGTCGGGCAGGTGCTGCTCCAGGTCTCCCCCTGCGGCGACGGCCATGACCTGCATACCGCGGCAGATCCCGAGGAGGGGCACGTCCTGCTCGGCCGCGGCCGTGGCCAGTGCCAGCTCCATGGCGTCGCGGTCCTCCCGTGACTCCTGGACCGAGGCGTGTCGCGGGCGGGCGTACCGAGCCGGGTCGACGTCGACCCCTCCGGCGATGACCAGTCCGTCCACTCGCGCGAGGATCTCGGCCGCCAGGCCCTGATCGCCGTCCGCCCGCGGCGGGATGATCACGACCAACCCGCCGGCCTGCTCGAGGTTGCGGATGTAGGAGTAGGGGACCGTGGCGCTCGGGAGGTCCCGCCAGACCGACCGCGTCACCGGCTCGACGTAGCAGGTCAGCCCGATCACGGGTCGGCGGCTCACGAGGTGCTCACGAGGTGCTCACCGTGCTTTCCGTCCTGCTCACAGCGGGGTGACGTACGCGCCGCTGATCCCGCCGTCGACGAGGAACTGCGAGGCGGTGATGAAGCTGGACTCGTCGCTGGCCAGGAACAGGACCGCGTTGGCGATCTCCACCGGCTCGGCGAACCGGCCGACCGGGATGTGCACCATCCGTCGGGCGGCCCGCTCCGGGTCCTTGGCGAACAGCTCCTGCAGCAGTGGCGTGTTGACCGGTCCGGGGCACAGGGCGTTGACCCGCACTCCCTCCCTCGCGAACTGCACGCCGAGCTCGCGCGACATCGAGAGCACGCCGCCCTTGCTGGCCGTGTAGGAGATCTGGCTCGTGGCGGCACCCATCACGGCGACGAAGGACGCGGTGTTGATGATCGAACCGCGCCCCTGCTCGAGCATGTAGGGCAGGGCGGCCTTGCAGCACAGGTAGACGCTCGTGAGGTTCACCTCCTGCACGCGGCGCCACGCGTCCAGCCCGGTCGTGAGGATCGAGTCGTCGTCGGGAGGCGAGATCCCCGCGTTGTTGAAGGCGACGTCGACGCTGCCGAACATCTCCTTGGCCGTGCGGAACAACGCCTCGACCTCGTCGGGGTCGGTCACGTCGCAGTGGACGTAGGCGCCGCCCAGCTCCGCGGCGATCGACTCCCCCGCGGTGTCGTCGAGGTCGCCTATCACGACCGTGGCGCCCTCCTCGGCGAACCGTCGCACTGTCGCGAGCCCGATGCCGCTGCACCCGCCCGTGACGACGGCGACCCTGCCCTCGAGCCTGCCTGCCATGAAGTGTCCTCTCAGCTGTCCGTGGAGATGCTGTGGTCTGAAATGAACACGTTCTTGACCTCGCTGAACGAGTCCAGGGCGTCCGGTCCGAGCTCCCGGCCGAGGCCGGACTGCTTGAAGCCCCCGAAGGGCGTGGAGTAGCGCACGCTGCTGTGCGAGTTGACCGACAGGTTGCCGGCCTCGACCGCGCGCGCCACCCGCAGCGCCCGACCCACGTCGCGCGTCCAGATCGAGCCCGACAGCCCGTATGCCGTGTCGTTGGCCTTCGCGATCGCGTCGGCCTCGTCGTCGAACGGCATCACCGCGACGACGGGCCCGAAGACCTCCTCCTGCCAGACACGGTCGGTCGTGGCCCGGGGCAGCACGACCGTGGGCGGGTACCAGTAGCCGGCGCCCTCGGGYGCCCCACCCCGGAAGGCGACGTCGACCGGCTCGGGCGACTCCTCGACGTACGACCGGACGGTCTCGCGCTGACCCGCACTGATGAGCGGACCCATCTCGGTGCCCTCGTCGCCGGGCTCTGCCACCACGACCCCTGCGACGGCCGGCTCGAACAGCTCCATGAACCTGTCGAACACGCTGCGCTGCACCAGGATCCGGCTCCGCGCGCAGCAGTCCTGGCCCGCATTGTCGAAGACGCCGTAGGGGGCGGTGGCCGCGGCCTTCTCGAGGTCGCTGTCGGCGAAGACGATGTTGGCGCTCTTGCCACCGAGCTCGAGGGTGATCCGCTTGACCTGGTCGGCGGCGCCCCTCATGATCCGCTGTCCCACCGCGGTCGACCCCGTGAAGCAGATCTTGCGCACGGCGGGGTGGGTGACGAACCGCTCCCCCACGACCGACCCCTTGCCCGCGACGACCGTGAACACGCCCTCGGGCAGCCCCGCCTCGAGGGCCAGCTCACCGAGCCGCAGCGCGGTCAGCGGGGTCAGCTCGGCGGGCTTGAGCACCACGGTGTTCCCTGCCGCGAGGGCTGGTGCGAATCCCCACCCTGCGATGGGCATCGGGAAGTTCCACGGCACGATGATGCCGACCGTCCCCAAGGGTTCCTTGAAGGTCACGTCGAGGCCACCGGCCACCGGGATCTGCCGGCCGAAGTGGCGTTCGGGTGCGGCCGAGTAGTAGGCCAGGACGTCGCGGACGTTGCCTGCCTCCCAGCGGGCGTTGCCGATGGTGTGGCCGGCGTTCGCCACCTCCAGTCGGGCCAGCTCCTCGAGGTGGTCGTCGACGACCTCGGCGAACCTGCGCAGGAGCCGGCCCCGGTCGGCCGGAGCCACGGCGCGCCAGGCCGGTCCCGCCGCCTCTGCGGCGGCGATCGCGGCGTCGGCGTCCTCGATCGAAGCCAGGCTGACCTCGGTCACCACCGCCTCGGTGGCGGGGTTGAGCACCTCGTGGATGGTCGTGCTCACAGCCGCTCGAACCCCCGGACCCGTTCCCAGTCGGTGACTGCCGCATTGAAGGCGGCGAGCTCGATCTCGGCGGCGTGCGCGTAGTGCTCGACCACGTCGTCCCCCAGCGCGGCACGGGCCACGGGCGAGTCGAGGAACAGCTCACGCGCCTGGCTGAGCAGGGACGGCACCCGGTCCTTGTCGGAGGCATAGGCGTTGCCGCCGAACGCCGGCTCGAGCGGCAGCTCCTCACGTATGCCGTGCAGCCCGGCAGCGAGCATCCCCGCCACGGCGAGGTAGGGGTTCACGTCGCCGCCGGGGACCCGGTTCTCGACCCGCAGACCGGCACCGTGCCCGACGACACGCAGGGCGCAGGTCCGGTTGTCCGTGCCCCAGGCGATGGCCGTGGGCGCAAACGAGCCGGGCTGGAAGCGCTTGTAGGAGTTGATGTTCGGTGCGTAGAGCAGGGTGAAGTCGCGCATCGTGGCCTGGATGCCTGCGACGAAGTGCTCGAACACCAGTGATCGTCCGCCTTCGCGGCCCTCGTCGGCGAAGACCGTCTCGCCACCGACTCCGCGCAGCGACAGGTGGATGTGGCAGGAGTTGCCCTCACGCTCGTCGAACTTCGCCATGAAGGTCAGCGACTGCCCGTGCTTGGCGGCGATCTCCTTGGCGGCGGTCTTGTAGACGACGTGGTTGTCGCAGGTCCGCAGCACCTCGTCGTAGAGGAAGGCGATCTCGTGCTGCCCGGGGTTGCACTCGCCCTTCGCGCTCTCCACGGTGACGCCCGCGGCGTACATCTCGTTGCGGATCTCGCGCAGCAGCGGCTCCACCTTGGTGCCGCCGAGGATCGAGTAGTCCACGTTGTAGCGGTTGGCGCCGGTCATGCCCTGGTAGCGCCGGTCCCAGCCCTGCTCGAAGCTCTCCTCGAAGACGATGAACTCGAGCTCGGTGCCGGTGAGCGCCACGAAGCCGAGCTCGGCGGCCGCCTCGACCTGGGCCTTGAGGACCGAGCGAGGTGACGGGCGCACCGGCCCGCTGCCGTCGAGCCACGACAGGTCGCACTGGACCGTGGCCGAGTACGGCTGGCCAGGTGTGCGCCGCAGCGTCGACAGGTCGAGGTCGAACATCATGTCGCCGTATCCGCGCTCCCAGGAGCTGATCGCGTAGCCGTCGACGGTGTTCATGTCGACGTCCACCGCGAGCAGGTAGTTGCACCCCTCTGTGCCGTGCCCGAGGACCGAGTCGAGGAAGAACTGGCTGTGGATCCGCTTGCCCTGCAACCGTCCTTGCATGTCCGTGAAGGCCACGATGATCGTGTCGATGGTGCCCGCGGCGATGTCCGCCTTGAGCTCCTCGACGGTGAGCTGGGGTGGTGTGGTCATGGCGTCTCCCTGTCCTGCCTCAGCCCAGCAACCCGCGCAGCAGGGCTGCAGTCGCGTCGCAGTGCTCTTCCATGGTGGCCCGGGCCGTGTCGGCGTCCCCGCCGAGGACTGCCGCGACGATGGCCTCGTGCTGGTCGTTGGAGTGCGCGATGTTGAGCGGCAGCACCGGGATCGCGGTGAGCAGCTCGTGCAGCGCCGACTGGGCGCGGGTGACGGCCTCGATGAGCATCGGCGAGCCGGAGAGCGTCGCGATGGCCAGGTGGAAGCGGCTGTCGGCCAGACGGTGGGCGGCGTTGTCGGGAGCCTCACGGGCCGCCCTGGCGCTCTCGATCAGCCAGGCCCGCTGGTCGGCGGCGAGCGCCTTGGTGGCGGCCAGGGCAGCCGCGCCCGGCTCGACGACCCGTCGGAAGTCGATCGCGTCGGCCAGCGCGGCACCGGTGCGCACCGGCGTCGCTCCCGTCCCCGGCTCGAGTCCGACGTAGGTGATGACCGTGCCGCCACCACGGCCGCGACGCGTCGTGACGAGGCCGGACTCGCGCAGCGCCGCGATCGCCTCGCGGAGGGTGTTGCGGCTGACGCCGAGTCGCTCGGCCAGCTCGCGTTCGGGCGGGAGCTGGTCGCCATCGGTGAAGACCCCCAGCCGGATGGCTGTCGCGAGCTGCTCGACGGTCGACTMGAACGCATTCCCCGACGCAGGCCGCAGCACGACGTTCGGCAGGGACGTCTGCGGGGCGGGACTCACGCTCAGATCCAATACCTCCCTAGGAGCCACGTCAATGGTCTGCGAAAGAACCATTTCCTCACCTCGCCGTCTCGCGCTCGAGCTTGCGCCCGTCCGGGTCGAACGGCGGACGAAGCCCCACCGTCACCGGGTAGCGCGTCCCCGCGAGGTCGATCTCGTAGCTGCCGCTGCGCAGCCAGTCGGCGGTGGTGCTGCCCGTGGTCCGGTCGCCCACGAGGGCCAGTCCGACCCCGCTCCCGAGGCTCGCGCCCCACGCCGCACTGGTGACCTGCCCGACCGGCTCGCCGTCACGCAGCACCAGCTCGCCGCCCCACGGGTAGGCCGCGGGGTCGCCGACCACGAACGAGACGATCCGGCGAGCAGGGGGCGCCAGCCGAGACTGCTCGACGGCGGCACGACCCAGGAAGTCGATGTCGGTCCCGAGCTTGCAGGCAAACGTGAGCCCCGCGACCACGGGCCCGGTCTCGGTGGTCAGCTCGCGGGCAAAGGCGCGATAGCCCTTCTCCAGGCGCATCGACTCGATCGTGGAGTAGCCGGCAGGGACGACACCGAGCTCGCGGCCCGCCTCGAACAGGTCCTCGTAGACCCCCGCAGCGAGATCGGTGGGAACGTAGAGCTCCCAGCCCAGCTCACCGACGTACGTGATCCGCGTCGCCCGCACGGTGGCCTGCCCGATCCTGACCTCCCTGCTGGTGGCGAAGGGGAACGACGCGTCGTCGAACGCATCGGGCGAGAGCCGCTCCAGGAGCTCGCGGGACCGTGGCCCCATGACTCCGAGGACGGCATACGCGCCCGTCAGGTCGACGACGTGCGCCGGCGCGTCGGGCGGGAAGTGACGGCGCATCCAGTCGATGTCACGGACCGTCGTCGCGGCGCTGCTGACCACGAAGAACTCGTCCGCGGCGGTCCTGGTCACCGTCACGTCGGACTCGTAGGTGCCACGGGAGTTGAGCATCCCCGTGTAGACCGCGCGGCCAACGGGCCCACCGACATCCGCGGTGCAGACCCACTGGAGGGCACGCTCGGCGCCGGCCCCGACCACGAGGTACTTGGAGAAGGAGGTCTGGTCGAAGACGGCGACCGCCTCCCGCGTCGCCAGCTGCTCGGCGACCGACCAGTCGACCCACGCAGGACGCTCCCAGGAGTAGTCGATGACGGGCGCGACACCTTGGGGGGCAAAGACATTCGGTCGCTCCCAGTTGTTCCGACTCCCCAGGCAGGCGCCCTGGGCGACGACCAGGTCGTGGACGGGTGAACGCCGCAGAGGCCGCCCGGTCTCGAGCTCGCGGTTGGGCCAGGGCACCGCGTAGTGCAGTCCCAGCACCTCACCCACGCGGCGGCGCAGCCAGTCGTTGTTGCCCGCCAACGGGGAGAACCTGCGGATGTCCGCGCTGATCAGGTCGGTGGTCGGCTCGCCCTCGATGATCCACTCCGCGAGCGCGCGACCTGCACCACCGGCCGACGCGATCCCCACGGAGTTGAAGCCGGCCGCGACGAAGAAGCCGGCGAGCTCGGGCGCCTCGCCGATGATGAACTGGTTGTCGGGCGTGAAGCTCTCGGGCCCGTTGTAGAACTTGCGGATCCCTGCCTCCGCGAGCACCGGGAGCCGGTGCACCGCACTGTCCATGAGGACCTCGAAGTGCTCCCAGTCCTCGTCCAGCAACGCGAACTCGAAGGGGTAGGGGATCTGGTCCGGAGGAACCCATGGCTTGGCGACCGGCTCGAACCCGCCGACGAGCAGGCCCCCCACCTCCTCCTTGACGTAGGTGTAGCCATCGGGGTCACGCAGGATGGGCAGGTCGCGATGCACGCCGTCGATCTGCTCGGTCACGACGTAGAAGTGCTCGGCCGAGTGCAGCGGCACGGTGACCCCGACCAGCTCCCCCACGGCCTTGGCCCACTGACCCGCGCAGTTGACGACGAACTCAGCCTCGACATCCCCCTGGTCGGTCCGCACCCCACTGGCCCGATTCCCCTTCGTCAGCACATCGGTGACACGTACCCGCTCAGCGATCCGCACCCCACGCATCCGAGCGCCCTTCGCCAGGGCCTGGGTGAGGTCGGTCGGGTTGGCCCGCCCGTCACCAGGGAGCCAGATCGCGCCGACGAGGTCGTCGGCCCGGATGAGTGGGTAGCGTTCGTTCGCCTCCTCCGCGGTGAGCAGCTCGCAGTCGAGGTCGTATGCCGCGGCGCTGGCGGCCGTGCGCCGCAGCGCCACCATCCGCTCCTGGGTGCGGGCCAGGGTGAGGCCACCGCAGACCCGGTAGCCGGTCCCGAGGCCGGTCTCGGCCTCGAGGCGCGAGTACAGGTCCGTGGAGTACTGCACGAGGCGAGTGCTGGCCTCTGTCGCCCGCAGCTGACCCACCAGACCCGCGGCGTGCCAGGTCGTGCCACCGGAGAGGGAACCCTGTTCGAGCAGCAGCACGTCGGTCCAGCCGAGGTGGGCCAGGTGGTACGCGACACTGCAGCCGATCACCCCGCCACCGATGATGACGACCCGGGCCCGTTGCGGCAGCTGCTCGCTCATGCGGGGCCACCAGACGCCGGGTGCCCGGTCGCGGGACTGGTGGCAGCCTCGATGAGCTCGTCCAGCCGCGGGCTCGTGAAGAGCGCCGCGGCGAGGTCGCGGCGCTCGAGGGCGAAGTCCCAGAAGTCGTGGTCCACGTCGGACACGCCGTGCTGGATGGCGCCCCAGAGGGTCCAGGTGTAGCGGCCCGCCAGGCCCCACAGCTCGGCTCGGGCCAGCAGCCGGTCGTCCACCCGCCCGTAGTAGGCCTCGACGAGCTCGACCAGGTGCTCGTGACCCAGCTGCGACTCGTTGACGAGGTTCCCCAGCTCGAAGGACGCCTCGTTGGTTCCGGAGTACTCGTAGTCGACGATCCGGATGCTGCCACCGTCGTCGAGGAAGTTGGCCGCCAGCAGGTCGTTGTGGCAGGGGACGCGGACTTCCGGAAACCTGCGCAGCGCGGCCTCGACGCGGGCAGCCACGTCGCCCAACGCGGCATACCCCTCAGGAACCCGCAGACCCCGATGGGTGACGATGCCCCAGTAGCGACGCTGGATGTCGAAGATGTCGAAGTCGGACGCGAAGGGCGGGCCCGCGTGGAGCAGACGGACGGCTTCGGCGATGCGCCCCAGGTTGGCGGCGACGTCGCCCGCGGCATACGTCCTGCCGGGGAGGAAGCCGACGACGAGGACGCCCTGTCCCGGGAGGTAGTCAACGACGGGAGCGCCGACTCCGGCGAGCGCCGCGGCACGGCTGTTGAGCCACTCGTGCTCGCGGTTGACGGCGAGCAGGTCCGTCGTGGGTGGCGAGATCCGGACGACGACGTCCTGCGTCGCCGTCCGGACCCGGTAGTTGTGGTTGGTCAGCCCACCGGGCAGCTCAGTGACTTCCCGGTCGCCCGCGAGGGCCGGGAGCTGGGCGAGCGCCTGGTCGAGGGTGACCCCGTGGCTCACTCGCCGAAGGCCTCGACGACCGCCTGGTCGATGGTGTGCTTCGGACCCTTGAACCATTTGCGGGCCGAGACCTGCCACCACACGGCGAGCACGAGCAGGGAGCCGATCGTCAGGATCGGTGCGTAGTTGACGAACTTCCAGTTGAAGTCGTCCGTGAACGGCACACCGGCGGGGACGAACGGCAGGATGAAGTACACCGAGATGATGGCGATCTCAATGACCGCAACGAGGTTCATCCACTTGTACTTCGCACCGTTGTTCCAGCTGCCTGCCTGGAAGGAGTCACCCATCCGCCATCTCAGCCAGATCGGGATGAGGAAGGCCAGGTAGAGCCCGATCACGGCGACCGAGACGACGGCGTAGAAGGCGACCGGCAGGATGAGCGGCTCCTCGGCCGTCCCGATGTTGACCTCCTTGAGGGCCGGCAGGGTGATCAGCGCGGCCACGACGGCGACCAGCATGACGGCGTTSGCCGGSACCTTGYTSSYGGASAGSGAGGACCACAGSCGCGAGCCGGGGATCGCGCCATCGCGACTGAACGCGAACGTCATGCGCGAGGCACTGGTCATGCAGGASGTCGWGCAGAAGAACTGCCCGATCGCCGAGATGAAGAGGATCGCCGTCGCCCAGGAGGAGCTCATGGCGTTCGTGAAGATGTAGGCCACCCCTCCACCGCCGACACCTGCGTTGTCCGGCGCACCGTCCTTGTCGGGCACGGCGAACAGGAAGCACAGCAACAGGATCCAGCCACCGATGGCCGAGTAGAAGATGGACTGCCAGATCCCCTTGGCGGCTGCCTGGGAGGCGGCAGAAGTCTCCTCCGACAGGTGAGCCGAGGCGTCGAACCCGGTGATCGTGTACTGCGTGAGCAGCAACCCGAACGGCACCACGAGGAACCAGTACTTCAACGAGCTGTTCGAGCCTCCGCTGTAGCCGGAGTTGTTGAACCGCTCGGTGAACACGTAGGAGAAGCTCTGGTGGTGGTCCGGCACGAGGACGAGGATCAGGATGACGATCGCCGCACCGACGACGTGCCACCAGACCGAGACGTTGTTCATCAGGGCCATGAGGTGCCCACTGAAGATGTTGAGCACCGAGGCGAGCACCAGGACGCCGAGGAAGGTCCAGAACACCCTCGTCAACGAGTAGCTGCCCGCGTAGTCCTCGGAGAACGTGCTCAGGGTCAGGTCGATGAACGTCGCACATCCATAGGCCACCGAGGCCGTGACGGCCACGAGGCCGATCAGGTTGAGCCAGCCCGTGAAGAAGCCGGCCTTGGCGCCGCCCATCTTGCTGGCCCACCAGTAGATGCCGCCGGAGGTCGGGTAGGCCGACACGAGCTCGGACATGGTGAACCCGATGATGAGGATGAAGAGCGACACGATCGGCCAGCCCCACGAGATGGCAATCGGGCCACCGTTGTTGAAGCCCTGTCCGAAGGTCGTGAAGCAGCCCGCAAGGATCGAGATGATGGAGAACGAGATCGCAAAGTTGGAGAAGCCCGACCACGACCGGTTGAGCTCCTGCTTGTAGCCGAGTTCCGCCAATCGGCGTTCGTCGTCGGACAGTTCACTGACGCTGGCCATACGGGCTCCTAGTCTTCGGTGCGAAGTGGAGCCGATATTTCACCCACGAGACTCACCCTGTCAATGGTCCAATCACAAACCATTGACTAGTCACCCCGCCGCGTGAGACCACGGTGGGACGGGGATCAGACCAGGACCAGACCGGGACCAGACCGGGTCAGAYCAGGCGCGTCAACCAGCCGTGGGTGTCCGCGGTGCGGCCGTACTGGATGTCGAGGAGCCGCTCGCGGATGGTCCGGGTCACCTCGCCGTAGTCGACGCCGTTCCGGTGGTCGCAGGACCCACCCGCCCAGCGCAGCTCGCCCACCGGCGTGATGACGGCCGCGGTGCCGCAGGCAAAGATCTCGACGATGTCGCCGCTGGCCGCGCCGTCCTTCCACTCCTGGATCGGGATCCGTCGCTCCTCGGGCTCGAGCCCCATCTCCTTGGCGAGCGCGAGCACCGAGGAACGCGTGACGCCCTCGAGGATCGAGCCGGTGAGCTCGGGCGTGATGAGCTTGTTGTCCTTGGTCACGAAGAACAGGTTCATGCCGCCGAGCTCCTCGACGTAGGTGTGCGTCGACGCGTCGAGGAAGACCGCCTGGTCGCAGCCGTTCTCGATGCCCTCGAGCTGCCCCGCGAGGCTCGAGGCGTAGTTGCCGCCGCACTTCGCCGCGCCCGTGCCACCCTCGCCGGCGCGCGCGTAGTCGGTCGAGAGCCACAGGGTGACCGGCTTGATGCCGCCGCTGAAGTAGGCGCCGGCCGGAGACGCGATGACGGAGTAGGTCACCTCGGACGCTGGTCGCACCCCGAGGAAGGCCTCCGAGGCGTACATGAAGGGCCGCAGGTACAGGCTCGACTCGCCACTGGCGCCAGAGGGCACCCAGGCCCGGTCGACCTCGACCAGCGCACGCAGTGAGCCGAGGAAGTCCTCCTCGGGCAGCTCCGGCAGCGTCATCCGGCGGGCGCTGCGCTGCATCCGCTGGGCATTCGCCTCCKGGCGGAAGGTCCAGATCGACCCGTCCGCGTGCCGGTAGGCCTTCATGCCCTCGAAGATCTCCTGGGCGTAGTGCAGCACCGCCGCCGACGGCATGAGGGTGATGGGTCCGTATGCCGTGACCTTGCCCTCGCTCCATCCCTCGCCCTTGCGCCACATCGCCGTGACCATGTGGTCGGTGAACGTGGTGCCGAACCCCGGGTTGGCCAGTACGGCCTCGCGCTCCGCGTCCGGCCGTGGGTCGGTGCGGCGGGTGACCTCGAAGGTCAGCGGGGCGGTGGTCTGGCTCATGGAGTCCTCCTGGGTGTCGCCCACTCCGGGGCGGGGCTGCTCCTGCCGAGATTACCTGCCCGGCTCACCAGCCGGGCAGGAGACGTCGGAGGCAGCCAGTGACTAGAGGAGCGACGCGATGGCGTCGCCGACCTGGGGTGTGCTGCGTACGCCGCTGCCCCGCGTGGCCAGGTCCGCAGCGACCGCCCGTTCGACACGGGCGGCCTCGTCGGTCCGCCCCAGGTGCTCGAGCAACATGCCGACCGAGAGGATGGTGGCGGTCGGGTCTGCCTTGGCCTGACCAGCGATGTCGGGTGCGGAGCCGTGAACGGGCTCGAACATGCTCGGCGCCGTGCGCTCGGGGTTGATGTTGGCGCTGGCGGCGAGGCCGATGCCGCCGACGATCGCGGCGGCGATGTCGGTGATGATGTCGCCGAACAGGTTGTCGGTGACGATCACGTCGAACCGCCCCGGGTCGGTCGCCAGGAAGATCGTGGCCGCGTCGACGTGCTGGTAGGCCGTCGTGACCTCGGGGAACTCGGCACCCACCTCGTCGACGGTGCGGCGCCACAGGTGACCGGCGTGGGTGAGCACGTTGTGCTTGTGGACGAGGGTCAGGTGCCTGCGCGGCCGGGCCTGCGCGCGGGCGAAGGCGTCACGGACGACCCGCTCGACGCCGAACCGGGTGTTCACGCTGACCTCGGTGGCGATCTCGTTGGGGGTGCCGGTGCGCAACGAACCACCGTTGCCGACGTAGGGACCCTCCGTGCCCTCGCGGACCACCACGAAGTCGATTCCGTCGGGAGCCACGCGTTCCACGGCCAGCGGGCTCAGCACCCCCGGGTAGAGCTTGGCGGGACGCAGGTTGACGTACTGCTCCAGGGCGAAGCGCAGCGGAAGGAGCACACCGCGCTCGAGCACTCCGCTGGGGACGGTGGGGTCGCCGATCGCTCCGAGGAGGATCGCGTCGTGGCCGCGGAGCTCCTCGAGCACGGAGTCGGGCAGGGTCTCGCCGGTGGCGTGCCACCGGCGCGCACCGAGGTCGTACTCGGTCGTGTGGAACTTGGTGCCGGTGCCGGCGGTGACCGTCTCGAGGACCTTGAGTCCCTCGGCCACGACCTCTGGACCGATCCCGTCCCCGCCGATGACGGCGAGGTTGACGGTGTCGTTGCCACTGCTGTCGGAAGCCATGCTCTCCAGCCTAAAGACGGTCTTGCGATCTGATACCGGCGTCTCACATGACGAACGGCTTCGAGCAGGTGCCCGAAGCCGTTCGTCCTCGCACCACGACGGTGCGGAGGGTGTCGCCGACGACGTCAGTCGTCGGAATGACCCTGCTCGCGCAGGTCCATCGACTCCTGCAGTGCCTGACGTGCCTTCTCGGCCTCTTCGCTCATGTCACTCATTCCTTTGCGGATGCCCCTGTGTCCCAACAGGGTTCGGGTTTGTGTGGGTTCTCGGTGTCTCACCGGGCGCTCGCCGGTTAACGGGGCGCCACTGCCAGCCACGCACGCGGGATCTCCGCGGCGAGTGGGCTGACTACCGGAACTCGCCGCGGCGGATAAGAATTACGACCTGCCGCGCCATGTCTTCGAGGTTACGTGGACGTCCAACTAAATGACACCCGTTTCCCACTCAGTGAGACATGTCTGGACGTGACCGGCGCCACAGTGCTGGACCCCGACGCCGCACGACCCGCGGCGTCGCCGGAAGCGTGAGTGCCTAGGGTGACGACGTGCTCCCCGACGGCTACGCCCTACGCCCCCTTTCGCTCGGCGATTCCGCCGCCCTCGCCGCGTCGTACGCCCGAAACCGGGAACATCTGCGACCCGCGCCCGTGCGACCCGAGGCGTTCTTCACCGAGGAGGGCCAGCGCGAGGCGATCCGCGACCGACTGCGACAGGTCGAGCTCGGCCTGTTCGACGCCTGGCTGTTGTGGCACGGTGACGACGTCGTCGGGACAGCGACCCTCCAGAACATCGTCCGAGGGGCCATGTACGGCGCCGACGTGGGGTACTGGATCGACCAGGACCACCTGCGACGCGGCCTGGCCGTGGCCTCGCTCGAGTTCCTGATCCAGCAAGCCCGGGAGCTGGATCTGCACCGACTCGGGGCCGGCACGAACGTCTCGAACCTCGCCTCTCAGCAGGTGCTGCGGCGGTGCGGGTTCGAGGAGTGCGGCAGGATCCCGGCGTTTCTCTACCTCGACGGATTGTGGCGCGACAACATCATGTTCAACCTCGTGCTCCACGACGGGCCGCCCCCGGGCTGAACCGGCGCAACCCGACGGCTGCCGCGGCGTACCCCACCGCTGGCCCCCTCCCCCACCGGGGACACGACTCGCCGCTGGCAGCGGCCACTCTCCGGATGTGCCCCGGCGCGTCGTGTCCTCGGTCGAGAGGGGGTCGGGGTTTCAGCTGAGGTCGACGACGCTCACGTCGGCACCGATCTCGGTGACGATCGCGGCGAGCACGTCCGCAGGGATGGTGCTGTCGACCGTGAGCGCGACCAGGGCCTGGCCGCCCTTCTCGTTGCGGGCCACCTGCATCCCGGCGATGTTGACGTCGGCGTCGCCGAGCAGCCTGCCCACGGTGCCGATGACACCTGGACGGTCGACGTAGGTGAAGAAGGCGAGGTGCTCGGTGAGCGGCACCTCGAGGTCGAAGCCGTTGACCCCCACGATCTTCTCGATCAGGCGCGGTCCGGTGAGGGTGCCGGAGACACTGATCGTCGCACCGTCGGCAAGCGTCCCTCGCAGGATCGTGACGTTCCGGAAGTCCTGCATCGTCGGGTCCGTGAGCAGGCGCACCTCGCACCCGCGCTGCTCGGCGAGCAGGGGCGCGTTGACGTAGGTCACCGGGTCCTCGGTCACGTCGGCGAACAGGCCCTTGAGCGCGGCGAGCTTCCAGATCGACACGTCGTGCTGGGTGATCTCCCCCCGGACGTCGACATCCAGCTGCACCGGCACCGAGCCCGCGAGGGAGGTGAAGATGCGCCCCAGCTTCTCGACGAGGGCGATGCCGGGCCGCACCTCCTCGGGGACGACGCCACCGGACACGTTGACGGCGTCGGGAACGAGGTCACCGCCGAGAGCGAGCCGCACGGACTTCGCGACGGAGACTCCGGCCTTCTCCTGGGCCTCGTCGGTCGACGCACCGAGGTGCGGCGTCACGACGACGGACTCGTGCTCGAACAGCGGGCTCTCGGTCGTGGGCTCGGTGGCGAACACGTCGATGCCGGCCCCGGCCACCCGTCCTTCGCGCAGCGCCTCGGCCAGGGCGTCCTCGTCGACGATGCCGCCGCGGGCGGCGTTGATGATGCGCACGGTGGGCTTGACCTTGGTCAGGGCCTCCTTGCCGATCAGGCCAACGGTCTCCGCGTTCTTGGGCAGGTGCACGGTGATGAAGTCGCTCTGCTCGAGCAGCTCGTCGAGGGTGACCAGCTGCGCACCGAGCTGGCCGGCGCGCTGGGCCGAGACGTAGGGGTCGTAGGCGAGGATCTCCATACCGAAGCCCTTGAGGCGCTCGGCGACGAGCTGGCCGATGCGACCGAACCCGACGACGCCGACCTTCTTGTCGAGCAGCTCGACACCGCCGTACTTGCTGCGCTTCCAGGCCCCCTGCTTGAGGGCCTGGTTGGCCGGGGCGATGTTGCGGGCCGTGGACAACAGGAGACCGACGGCGAGCTCCGCCGCCGAGGTGATGTTGGAGGTCGGGGCGTTCACGACCATGACACCGGCCCGCGTGGCGGCCGGCACGTCGACGTTGTCGAGGCCGACGCCTGCTCGCGCGATCACCTTGAGGTTCTTGGCGGCGGCGATGGCCTCTGCATCCATCTTCGTGGCGGAGCGGATGAGTACCGCGTCGGCGTCGGCGAGAGCCGGGAGGAGGGCCTCACGGGATGCTCCGTCGACGTGGCGCACCTCGAAGTCGGGCCCGAGGGCGTCGAGGGTGGCGGGCGAGAGTTCCTCGGCGATCAGCACGATCGGCTTGCTCACGTGTCAGTCCTTTGGTGGGTCAGTGGGGGATCACTGATGGGTCACTGATGGGTCCGGCACCGCGCTGTGCCCGCGGTCAGCATACGACCGCGCTCAGCATGTGGATGCCACGGCTCGACATGTGGAACGCCGATCACACGTCGCCCCGGGCATTGTTGAAGGTTTGTCCACCGTTGGGGACAACCTGGGGACAACGGTGCCGGCCGGCCCCGCGAACGGGACCGGCCGGCATACCTCGTGGTGAGAACGTCAGCGGGCGGCTGAGCCCTCGACGTAGTCGGAGTCCGTCTCCTTGATCCAGCTCATGAGCTTGCGGAGCTCCTTGCCGGTCCCCTCGATCGGGTGCTGGGCGCCCTTCTCACGCAGGGCCTTGAACTCCGGGCCGCCCGCGTCCTGGTCGTCGATGAACCGCTTGGCGAACGCACCGTTCTTGATGTCGGCGAGCACCGCCTGCATGTTCTCCTTGACGCGGGGGTCGATGACCCGGGGTCCGGAGACGTAGTCGCCGTACTCGGCCGTGTCGGACACCGACCAGCGCTGCTTGGCGATGCCGCCCTCGACCATCAGGTCGACGATCAGCTTGAGCTCGTGCAGGCACTCGAAGTAGGCGACCTCCGGCTGGTAGCCGGCCTCGACGAGCGTCTCGAAGCCGTACTGCACGAGCTGGGACGCGCCACCGCAGAGGACGGCCTGCTCACCGAACAGGTCGGTCTCGCACTCCTCGGTGAAGGTCGTCCTGATGCCGCCGGCGCGCAGGCCACCGATGGCCTTGGCGTAGGACTGGGCCAGCGCCCAGGCGCCGCCGGAGGCGTCCTGCTCGACGGCGAGCAGCACGGGGACGCCGCGGCCGTCGACGTACTCACGGCGCACCAGGTGACCGGGACCCTTGGGGGCCACCATGATCACGTCGGAGCCGGCTTCGGGCTTGATGTAGTCGAAGCGGATGTTGAAGCCGTGCCCGAAGAGCAGACCCGCGCCCTCCTTGAGGTTGGGCGCGATGTCGTTGGCGTAGACCGTGCGCTGCACCTGGTCGGGCGTGAGGATGACGACGAGGTCGGCCTCCTTCACCGCGTCCGCCACGGACCGCACCGTGAGCCCCTCGGCCTCGGCCTTGGCGCGGCTCTTGCTGCCCTCGGCGAGGCCGACGCGGACGTCCACCCCGGAGTCGCGAAGGTTCAGCGCGTGGGCGTGGCCCTGGCTGCCGTAGCCGATGACGGCCACCTTCTTGCCCTGGATCACGCTCAGGTCAGCGTCGTCGTCGTAGAACATCTCGGCCACGGTGGCCACTCCTTAGTGTTGTCTGGCTTGCTTCGGGTGATCAGTGAAATCTGTTGGGCTGCAAAAGACCTTCAGGTATGCCGCGTGGTCGCCGCGACCGTGGCGGCGCGGCCGCCGTCGGTCCCCTGCGCGCTACGCCGTCCGCAGGGCCCGGTCGGTGATCGACCGAGTACCGCGGCCGATCGCGACCATGCCGGACTGGACGAGCTCCTTGACGCCGAACGGCTCGATGACCTCGAGGAACGCGGCGAGCTTGTCGCGGTTGCCGGTGACCTCGATGGTCAGGGTGTCGCTGGCGACATCGACCACTTTGGCACGGAACAGCTGAACCGTCTCGAGCACGTGGCTGCGGCTGTGCACGTCGGTGCGCACCTTGACCAGCAGGATCTCGCGCTGGACCGAGGCCGTGGGCTCGAGCTCGACGACCTTGAGGACCTCGATGAGCTTGTTGAGCTGCTTGGTGACCTGCTCCAGCGGCAGGGCGTCGACGTCGACGACCACGGTCATCCGCGAGATCTCCGGGTGCTCGGTGGGACCCACGGCGAGCGAGTCGATGTTGAAGCCGCGCCGCGAGAACAGGGCCGCGATGCGGGCCAGGACGCCGGGCTTGTTCTCGACGAGGACCGACAGGGTGTGCTTGCTCATCGCCATCTACTTTCCGTCCTTGTCCGCGTCCTCGGGCTGCTCGGTGGCCTCGTCCTCTTCACGGTCCCACTGCGGTGCGGTGTCCTTCGCGACCTGGATGGCATCGTTGCTGACACCCGCCGGCACCATCGGCCAGACCATGGCGTCGCGGTGCACGACGAAGTCGATGATGACCGGGACGTCGTTGACCTCCATGGCCTTCTTGATGGTGGCGTCGACGTCCTCCGGGCGTTCGCACCGGAGACCGACGCAGCCGTACGCGTCAGCCAGCTTGACGAAGTCCGGGATGCGGCTGCCCACGGAGGTGTGCAGGTCGGTGTTGGAGTAGCGCTTGTTGTAGAACAACGACTGCCACTGGCGGACCATGCCCAGGCTGCTGTTGTTGATGATCGCGACCTTGATCGGGATGTTGTTGATGACGCAGGTCGCGAGCTCCTGGTTGGTCATCTGGAAGCAGCCGTCCCCGTCGATGGCCCAGACCACACGGTCCGGCTGGGCTACCTTCGCGCCCATGGCGGCCGGCACGGCATACCCCATCGTTCCGAGGCCGCCCGAGTTGAGCCAGGCGTTCGGGCGTTCGTACTGGACGAACTGGGCCGCCCACATCTGGTGCTGGCCGACGCCGGCGACGTAGACCGACTCGGGTCCGCTGATGGCGCCGATCCGCTCGATGACGTACTGCGGCGACACGCTCTCCTCGCCCTCGGGCGTGGTGTAGCCGAGCGGGAAGGTGGCCTTCCAGCCGGCCGTCTGCTCTCGCCAGGCGTCGTAGTCGCCGACCGTCCCGGCTGCGCGGTCGGCAGCGACCGCCTTGATGAGCTCGCCGATGACCTCGAGCACGTCGCCGACGATCGGCACGTCGGCGTTGCGGTTCTTGGAGATCTCGGCGGGGTCGATGTCGGCGTGGATGACCTTGGCCTCCGGTGCGAACGTCGACAGCTGGCCGGTCACCCGGTCGTCGAAGCGGGCGCCGAGGGTGATGAGGAGGTCGGACTTCTGCAGGGCCGTGACCGCGGCGACCGAGCCGTGCATGCCGGGCATGCCGAGGTGGAGCGGGTGGCTGTCGGGAACGGCACCGCGCGCCATCAGGGTGGTCACGACAGGGATCTGGGTCAGCTCGACGAACTCACGCAGGGCGTCGGAGGCGTTGCCCCGGATGACCCCGCCACCGACGTAGAAGACCGGTCGCTTGGCCGAGGCGATGAGCCGGGCGGCCTCGCGGATCTGCTTGTTGTGCGGCCGGGCGACGGGGCGGTAGCCGGGAAGGTCGTACTTGGGCGGCCACGAGAAGGTCGTCTTCGCCTGCAGGGCGTCCTTGGAGATGTCGACGAGCACCGGGCCGGGCCGCCCCGTCGACGCGATGTGGAAGGCCTCCGCGATGACCCGAGGGATCTGCGAGGCGTCCGTGACGAGGTAGTTGTGCTTGGTGATGGGCATCGTGATGCCGCGGATGTCGGCCTCCTGGAAGGCATCCGTGCCAATGGCCGCCGAGGCGACCTGGCCGGTGATGGCCACGATCGGCACCGAGTCCATGTAGGCGTCGGCGATCGCGGTCACGAGGTTGGTCGCACCCGGACCGGACGTCGCCATGCAGACCCCGACCTTGCCGGTCGCGCTGGCATAGCCCTCGGCCGCGTGGCCGGCACCCTGCTCGTGGCGGACCAGAATGTGGCGGACCTTGACCGAGTCGAGGAGCGGGTCGTAGGCCGGCAGGATCGCCCCGCCGGGAATGCCGAAGACCGTGTCGACCTCCATGGCCTCGAGGGAGAGCACCAGGCTCTGCGCGCCGGTCACCTGGGCGGGCACCTTCGCCCTCGCCTGCTCGGCCAGCCTGGACGGGCTGGGCGGGCTGGATGCCGGACTCGGGGCCGGTTTCGTGTCGCTCACGTCGCTACCGCTTTCGGTTCTCGCTGGGTCTGCTCATGCTGCATCTGACATGAAAAAGCCCTCCAATCCTCGGGTGAGGACGACGGAGGGCAGCGCGCTGGCTCAAGGAGCCTGCGCGCTAATGAAGTACGAGAATTCGTGCCACACGAGAACTCTCCCGCCGTCCACTGGTGGTGTCAACGTACGAGACAACCGGTCCCACGATCCGGACCTGTCGTCTCAGTCACAGAACCCGCCCGCCCCGAGGTCAGCCGCAGACGGCTCCGCCACTGGCACTGCCCACGAGCTTGCGGTACTTGGCCAGGACACCGCGGGGGTACTTGGACTCCGGTGGCACGAAGCCCTCCGCGCGACGAGCCAGCTCGGCCTCGTCGACATGCACGTCGAGCACGCCGTTGGCGACGTCGAGCGTGATGCGGTCACCGTCGCGGACGAACGCGATGGGACCGCCGTCAACGGCCTCCGGCGCGACGTGGCCGACGCACAGGCCGGTGGTCCCGCCGGAGAAGCGCCCGTCGGTGAGCAGCAGCACGTCCTTGCCCAGCCCGGCACCCTTGATGGCACCGGTCACGGCCAGCATCTCGCGCATGCCCGGACCGCCCTTGGGCCCCTCGTAGCGGATCACGACGACGTCGCCCGCCTTGAGCGAGCCCTGCGCGACGGCATCCATCGCTGCGCGCTCACCGTCGAACACCCTCGCGGTGCCCTCGAAGACGTCGGAGTCGAAGCCGGCCGACTTCACCACGGCACCCTCGGGGGCGAGCGACCCCTTGAGGATCGTGATCCCACCAGTCCGGTGGATCGGCTCGGTCATGGCCCGGACGACCTTGCCGTCGATGTCCGGCGGCGCGATGTCGGCGAGGTTCTCGGCCATCGTCCTGCCGGTGACCGTGAGGCAGTCGCCGTGCAGGAGGCCGGCGTCGAGCAGGGCGCGCATGACGACGGGTACTCCCCCGACGCGGTCGATGTCGGTCATGACGTACTGACCGAACGGCTTGACGTCGGCCAGGTGCGGCACCCTGGCCCCGATGCGCGAGAAGTCGTCGAGCGTCAGGTCGACCTCGGCCTCGTTGGCGATCGCCAGCAGGTGGAGCACAGCGTTGGTGGAGCCGCCGAACGCCATCACGACGGCGATGGCGTTCTCGAACGCCTCCTTGGTCATGATGTCCCGGGCCGTGATCCCCCGCCGCAGCAGACCGACGACCGCCTCCCCCGACTTGCGGGCGAAGCCGTCGCGGCGGCGGTCGGTGGCGGGCGGCGCGGCCGAGCCGGGCAGCGACATCCCGATGGCCTCGGCGACCGAGGCCATCGTGTTCGCGGTGTACATGCCACCGCAGGCACCCTCACCCGGACAGATCGCCCGCTCGATCGCGTCGACGTCGGCCCGCGACATCAGCCCCGCAGCACAGGCGCCCACCGCCTCGAACGCGTCGATGATCRTCACGGTCCTCTCGGAACCGTCGGACATCTTGGCGAT
Organism: Pedococcus sp. P2_E5; assembly: GCF_056403895.1. Taxonomy (NCBI): domain Bacteria; kingdom Bacillati; phylum Actinomycetota; class Actinomycetes; order Micrococcales; family Intrasporangiaceae; genus Pedococcus; species Pedococcus sp. P2_E5. Next base: position 6,317 of record NZ_JBFUEP010000008.1, on the reverse strand, counting down.
CCCCGGGAGGATCGACCCGGCATACAGGAACACGCTCGACAGGTCGAGGCGTGCCGCTGCCATGAGCATGCCGGGCAGCGACTTGTCGCAACCCGCAAGGAGGACCGAACCGTCGAGGCGCTCCGCATTCATCACCGTCTCAACGGAATCCGCGATGATCTCGCGGCTCACGAGGGAGAAGTGCATCCCCTCGTGGCCCATCGAGATGCCGTCGCTGACCGAGATCGTGCCGAACTCGAGCGGGTAGCCACCGGCTGCGTGCACGCCGTCCTTGACAGCCTTGGCGAGCCGGTCGAGCGACAGGTTGCAGGGCGTGATCTCGTTCCACGAGCTGGCCACCCCGATCTGCGGCTTGACCCAGTCGTCGTCGCCCATGCCCACCGCGCGGAGCATGCCCCGCGCCGCAGTCTTCTCGATGCCGTCGGTGACGTCGCGGCTGCGCGGCTTGATGTCGACGCCGTTGGTGGCTGCCCCCGCGGCGGGTTCGGTGGTCGTCATGGGCCGAGTCTAGAACTCGGGTCCACAGGGTGGGACGCCGGTCTCACAGACCGAAAGCCAGTCACCCCAAGCCACCGAGGTATGCCGTGCGGTCACCCGCGCGAGACGTGGCACCGCTCGAGCGCGGCAGTTCCGAAGTCGAGCCCCGACCAGGGTCCGGCGTAGCGCAGCACCGCGAGCGACGACGTGGGGAACCCGGCCGCCAGGCACTCGTGCGCCGCCGACGACCCGTCACCCTCGGACAGCCCACTGGCGAGCGCCGCCATCGTGGGGTTGTGCCCCACCACCAACACGACCTGCGCCTCGCCCGCCGATTCCCGGACCGTCTGCAGCACGGTCTGCGCGCCGCCGGAGTAGATGCTGTCGTCGAACTCGATCGTCTCGCCGCAGGCTCCTCCTTCGACCGCCGCAGCCCACGTCTGTCGGGTGCGCATCGCGGAGGAGCACAGCACCAGCTCTGGGCCGAGCTCGTGCTCGTGCATCCAGACGCCGGCCGCCCGGGCATCGCGCCTGCCGCGTCCGGTGAGCGCTCGTTCGTGGTCGGGCTTGCCGATGACCTGCTCAGCCTTGGCGTGACGGAAGAGGATGAGCACCTTGTCATCACTGGCGAGGGTCATACCCCGAGCATGGACCCGTTGGGCGACAACAACCAGTCTTGACAGCGGCGCTCCGGGCGCGGCGACATACCGGGCCGGATCGGCCACACAGGCCACCACCAGGGCCGCCCTGGTCACCCTCTCCGGCCGCTACCCTTCGTCCCACCACGACGAGGTGGACCCACGGCAGTGAACCCGCGGCCGCGGCATACCTCTCCCCGCAGTGAGGAACGACCGATGGAGCAGCCGCCCGCCCTGATCGACGTCAGGGCGACCGCACCGACAGACCGGCCATGGCTCGACGAGGCGATCCGCCGCATCCAGGCCGACGCCAATCGCAGCGCCGACACCCACCTCGTCCACGTGCCACTCCCCGGGCTACCCGACATCGACCTCTACCTCAAGGACGAGTCGACGCACCCGACCGGCAGCCTCAAGCACCGCCTGGCGAGGTCGCTGTTCCTCTACGCCCTGTGCAACGGCGAGCTGCACGACGGCACCACGGTCATCGAGGCCTCGAGCGGGTCGACGGCGGTGAGCGAGGCGTACTTCGCGCGGATGCTCGGGCTGCCGTTCATCGCGGTCATGGTGCGGACGACGAGCCCGGAGAAGATCGCCCTCATCGAGCGCGAAGGCGGCCAGTGCCACTTCGTGGACGACGMGGGCGAGGTCTACGAWGTGGCGCGACGGCTCGCCGAGGAGCGTGGCGGCCACTACCTCGACCAGTTCACCTACGCAGAACGTGCGACCGACTGGCGCGGCAACAACAACATCGCGGAGTCGATCTTCGAGCAGATGGGTCGCGAGCGGCACCCGGTCCCCCACTGGGTCGTGGTCGGCGCCGGCACCGGCGGCACCAGCGCGACCATCGGGCGCTACGTCCGCTACAGGGGGCTGGCCAGCCAGGTCTGCGTCGTCGACCCCGAGCACTCGGCCTTCCTCCCGGCGTTCTGCGGCGACGACGCCGGCGTCACGGCGGCGTGCGGGTCACGCATCGAGGGCATCGGGCGGCCGCGTGTCGAGCCGAGCTTCGTGCCGAGCGTCGTCGACCGGATGATGCTCGTACCCGACCCCGCATCCGTCGCGGCGATGCGCTTCCTCACCGAGCGCACCGGGCTGCGCGGCGGCGCCTCCACCGGCACCAACGTGTTCGGCGCGATGCGCCTCGCGTGCGAGATGGCCGAGCGTGGCGAGGGCGGCAGCATCGTCTCGCTGTTGTGCGACGGGTCGGAGCGGTATGCCGGGACGTACCGCAACGACGCCTGGCTCACCGAGCGCGGGTGGGACCTCGAGCCGCACCTCGGCGTGCTGCGTGCGGCGTGGGACCGGGGCGTCTGGACCGCCTGAGCGAGACCACACCCTCCCGAGTCTGAAGGATCTGCGGGGCCCTGGCCCTGCGGATCCTTCAGACTCGGGGCTACCCGCCGGAGACGGCGTTGATGACGTGCACCGTCGAGTTCGGGGTGACGACGGTCTGCACCCCGTCGGCGCGCTTGGCGTCCTCGCCGTCGACGAAGACGTTGACGTGACGGCGGATCTGGCCCCGCTCGTCCCGGATGCGCGAGGCGAGGATCGGCCACGGCTCGAACGCCCGGTCGAGCACGTCGGCGAGCGAGGCCTGCGCCCCCAGCTCGACGGGCAGCTCGGCCGCACCGTCGGCCAGCTCGCGCAACAGGCCCGGCAGCACCACCCGGGCTGTCATGGGAGCGTGACCGCCCGCACGCAGAGCACGTCGGGCAGCTGTTCGACGATGCGGGTGAACGAGTCGCCGCCGTCGACCGAGCCGTAGACCTCGCCGTTGCGCGTGCCGAGGTACAGGCCCGGCTCCTCGGGGTGGTTGTCCAGGCCAGCGGCATCGCGAAGGACGTTCGTGTAGCTCGGGGAGGGCAGTCCCTCGTGCTGGGTGCGCCACGTCGCCCCGGCGTCGTCGGTGCGCTGCACCTGCAGCTCGGCCGCCGGTGGGATGCGCTCACCGTCGGAGGCGATCGGCACCAGCCACATGGTGTCGCCGCGACGCGGGTGGGCCAGGGCGGTCATCCCGAAGTTCGTCGGCAGCCCCTCCTCGATCGACGTCCAGGTGACCCCGTCGTCGTCCGAGCGGTAGACGCCCTTGTGGTTCTGGGCGTAGAGACGGGTCGGGGTGCCGCTGTCGCGCACCACCTTGTGGACGCACTGGCCGAACTCGGGCCACTCGTCGTGCGGCTGGAAGTAGGCGTGGATGCCGGTGTTGCCTGGATTCCACGACACCCCGCCGTCGCGGGTGTTGTAGACGCCACCCGTGCTCATCGCGACGAGCATGCGGTCGGCGTCGACCGGGCTCGGCAGGACCGTGTGGATGGCTCCGCCGCCGAAGCCCTCGCCCCACTCGGGGCGGTGCGGGTGCTCCCACAGCCCGCGGTTGAGCTCGAACGTCTCACCACGGTCCGCGCTGCGCCACAGCCCCTGGGGCTCGGTGCCCGCCCAGACCACCGCGGGGTCGTGCGGGTCGGCCACGAGCTGCCAGGTCGCCTTGAGCGCCGTGTCGGTGTCGTCGGGGAACCGGATCGACCCGTCGGGGTGCTCGACCCAGCTGGCGCCGAGGTCGTCGGAGTGCTGCAACGAGGGACCCCAGTGCGAGGAGCGGAACCCCACGAGCAGCCGGGTCGGGTCGGTGCGGGTGTCGAACAGCAGCGACAGGACCTCGCTCATCAGGAAGTGCGGACCCTCGACCCGCCACGACTGCCGGTCCTCACTGCGAGCCAGCCACAACCCCTTGCGCGTGCCGATCCCGACGACGGTCTCACCCATGTTTCCCATACTGGCACTCCTCTGGCCGTTGGACACGTGTTGTCGATACCGACCCGGATCCACGGCAGAACTCATCGCCGCCCAGGTGGAGTCATCGCTGGAGCGGCGCTGTCACCGCCGGAGAGCCGAAAGCATCGGTGGCCCAAGCGAAGCTCAGACCAGGTTGCGCAACGGTCTCCCGGCGGCATACGCCCCCAGCTGCTCCTGGAGCAGGCGCGCCGCCCGCGGCATGAAGGCCGTCGAGGCCCTCCGACGTGCGGCGTGATGACCACCCCCGGCGTGCTCCACAGCGGGTGGTCAGGCGGCAACGGCTCGGGGTCGGTGACGTCCAGGGCCGCCCGGATCCGGCCGGCCGCCGTGTGGCGCACCAGTGCGTCGGTGTCGACCACACCACCGCGCGCGACGTTGACGACCAAGGCTCCGTCAGGCAGGGCGGCCAGGAAGGCGTCGTCGACCAGACCAGCCGTGTGCGCACTCAGCGGCACGATCACGATGACGACGTCGTGCTGTGGCAGCAGGTAGGGCAGCTCGTCGACGCCGTGGACGGACCGCACGAACTCGTCCCCCGCCCGCGCGCGGCTCGCCACGGCGCTCAGCTGCACCTCGAACGGCGTGAGCCGGGCTGCGATCGCCCGCCCGATGGCGCCGTAGCCCAGGACCAGCACCCGTTTGTCGGCCAGGGCCTGGTGGAAGGTCGACGGGAGCCAGCTCCTGTCCCGTTGCGCCGCAAAGAAGTCCGGGAAGTCGCGCAGGCTCGCCAGGGTGAGCGCCACGGCCAGCTCCGCCGTCGACGCGTCGTGGACTCCGGTGGCGTTCGCGAGCCGCACCCCGTCGGGCAGCACGGCCTGCACGTCGTCGTAACCGGCCGTCAACAGCTGCACCAGCTCGAGGTTCGGCAGGTGCGACAGGGCGCCCAGCCGACCACCTGCCCCGATGTAGGGCGGCACCACGACCCTGATCTCGTCGGCCCGGTCCGGAGCGCCCTCGAGGTCCCACACGGCGAGCTCGACCCCCGAGATCGGCCCCACGGCTTCCACCCATTCCTGCCCCGGCAGGGTCACCATCGTCATGCCTCCCACGCTAGCCCGCAGGGAGAGGGGCCGTCGCTGCCGGTCGCTGTGAGGTGCTGACCCGCCCCGCCGTCAGGTGAGTGCCCCGCGGCTGACAGGTGCGAAGCTGTCCAGATCACGCACAATGGGGTATGCCGCGTGCACCGCTTCGTCGATGGCGCACCTCCGCAGGGGCCGCAGCCACCACCGGGGTGGCTGCCCTGCTGCTCGTCGGCGGGTGCTCGGGCACCGACGGATCGGGCGACGGTGCCAGCGTCACGGCCCCCGTGCTCACCACCTCCAGCGCGGCCACGTCCACGCCGAGCAGTTCGTCGACCACGACGAGCACCACCCCGACCACGACCCGAACGACGACGTCGCCGACGAAGGCCGCTGTCCCCGCGACGTCCACCATCGCGAGAAACCTCGACGTCCCGTGGGCCATCGCGTTCCTCCCCGACGGCTCGGCACTGGTCACACTGCGCGACAGGGCCCAGCTGATGCACATCCGGCCCGGCCACGCGCCCACGGTCCTCGGCCGGATCCCGGGAGTGCGGCCGGACGGCGAAGGAGGCCTGCTGGGTGTCGCGGTCTCACCACGGTTCGCGAGCGACCGGAGCATCTTCGTCTACTTCACCGCCGCAGACGACAACCGCGTCGTCCGGCTGACCTTCACCGGTGGGAGGGCGACGAAGCCGACCGTCGTGCTGCGCGGCATACCCAAGGCCGGCAACCACAACGGCGGAAGGCTTGCCTTCGGTCCCGACGGCTACCTGTACGTCACCACCGGGGATGCCAACCGGTCCGAGCGTTCCCAGGACAAGGGATCGCTCGGCGGCAAGATCCTGCGGATCACGAGGGACGGCAGACCCGCGCCGGGCAACCCGTTCGGCAACTCCCCGGTCTGGACCTACGGGCACCGCAACGTGCAGGGCATCGCGTGGGCGCCCGACGGGCGGATGTACGCGAGCGAGTTCGGGCAGAACACCTGGGACGAGCTCAACCGCATCGTGCCCGGACGCAACTACGGGTGGCCGGTCGTCGAGGGAAGGGCGGGTCGCTCGAAGTTCACCGACCCGCTCGCCCAGTGGGCGACCTCCGACGCGTCGCCGAGTGGGATCGCCGTGGCTGACGGCGCCGTGTGGATGGCTGCTCTGCGAGGTCAGTCGCTGTGGCGAGTTCCGTTGACTGCCAACGGCATCGGCACGCCCAAGCGACTGCTCAACGATCGGTACGGCCGGCTGCGCGACGCGGTGGCAGGTCCGGACGGCCGGCTGTGGGTGCTGACCAGCAACACCTTCCGGGGCAGTCCCCGCGCCGGCGACGACCGCCTCGTCGCGCTCAACCTCGCGAGCCTCTAGCCCGCCCGCGCCCCCCACCCCTCGTG
>NZ_JBFUEP010000007.1:0-95777 GCF_056403895.1 Pedococcus sp. P2_E5 | reverse complement strand
GGTTGCTCGATGGCGGACAGGTTGCAACCTGTCCGCCATCCAGTTTCGTTTGCTAGCAAAGGTTGCTGCGTGCGGGCGGGCGTGCGGGCGTGCGGGCGGAGGAAGCCGGGGTATGCCGCGTCAGCTGGCGGCGGCTGCGGCAGCCCGGCCCTCAGGGCAGCATGCCGCTGGGCAGGATCGGTGACGCTGACGACGTGGTCGACCCACCGGGCAGGTCAGCGGTGTAGACATCGAGTCCACGGACCAGGTCCACCGAGTACACGACGTTGGTCTTGCGGTCGGTTCGGACGTCGTGCTTGGTGTAGTCCGGCACCCAGTAGGAGTCCCAGACCTCCGATGCACCCCAGACGGCGTGGCCGTACGGCTTGATGTCGCGCGGGTCGCGGACGTCGACCAGCTGGGTCCCGCCGCCGTAGAAGCCCACGGTGACGACTCCCGACGGGTGGAAGTCGAACCAGTGTGCCGAGCAGAACGCTCCGACGGGCAGCGGGAACGACCCCAGGTCGGACAGCTCGACCTTGTCGAGCGGAACGATCGCGTCCGGGGTGCCGTCGAGCCGCTTCACCCACCAGGTCTGGAACGACCCGGACTTGGTGCAGTCGACCTGCTCGTAGTCCTCCTCGGTGACCAGCAGGATGTTGCCGTTGGCCAGGCTGGGTGCTGCGTCGGCGACGAAGGCCTCGGCATTGGGGCGGAACGAGTTGTGGTGGATGAAGTCGTTGTACCCGTTCTTGGTGGTGCCGTCCGTCTCGAGCCCGCGGCCGGCGAGTCCAGTGGTCGTGACCACGCGGGGGTGGAGCGGGTCGCGCACGTCGAAGATCGACGACCCGTTGTAGCCGGTGTGCGTCGCGTAGCCGGCCTTGTCGAAGTTCCACTTGTGCCCACCGCTCGGTGAGGCGAAGGGCTGCACCCCGGCCGTCGCCGGGTCCGCGTCGACCTCGTGCGGTGCGTCGAGGTTGTCGAGGTCGATCATGGAGAAGTTCGTGCGCCCACCTGCGGAGTAGGCGTAGCGGCAGTCGCGGTCGTCGACGCAGGCCACCGTGTGCGTGCTCGTGGTGGCCGTCGCGCTCGAGCGCAGTCGGGGCTTCGTCGGGTCAGTGACGTCGACGACGATGAGCTCCTTGCCACCAGCCGCCGCGGCGGTGTGCTGGATGTCAGCGGACACGTCGTAGGTGTCCACGCCGATGAGCGCAAAGCGTTCGGTACCCGCAGCGGTCTTGCGCTCGCCGCAGTTGATCGCCTCGTTCTCGAAGACCAGGTTGGGCACCGTGCCGACCAGCTTGGGCGCGACCGGATCACTGACGTCGAAGACGCTGAGCGAGTCCAGTGAGGACATGACGAACAGCGGCGCCGTCTTGAGGAAGCAGCCGGAGATGCCTGCCGTCTCGGGGAAGTTCGCCGCCAGGCGCAGGTTCGGGCTGTTCACCACGGGCACGCTCGTGCCGCCGGAGTAGGCCTGACGCGCCGCTGCCGCCCGCGCTGCGTCCTTCCCATGGTCTCCGTGAGCCGAGGCGATTCCCGCCGTCGACGGGACCAGGATGGCGGCGGCCGCGAGACCGGTCAGGACGGCGCGAACGGATGGGCTGATGCGGTGCATGTGATCCTCCAGAGGTGCGGCTCTTGGTCGGACAACGAGGCGCGGCCCCTTCAGGTCACGAAACGCGCGCCGGTCCCATGGGCCGCGCTCGACGCCGTCGTGCGGGGGCGGAGGAAATGCCGGGGTATGCCGCGTCAGCTGACGGCGGCCGCGGCAGCCCTGCCCGCGGTGCGCCCCGAGAAGATGCAGCCTCCGAGGAAGGTGCCCTCGAGCGCGCGGTACCCGTGCACCCCACCGCCGCCGAACCCGGCGACTTCGCCCGCGGCATACAGTCCCGGCACCGGCTCGCCCGACGCGGACAGGACGCGTGAGGAGAGGTCTGTCTCGAGGCCGCCGAGGGTCTTGCGGGTGAGGATGTTGAGGCGCACGGCGATGAGCGGGCCGGCCTTGGGGTCGAGGATGCGGTGTGGTGACGCGGTACGGATCAGCTTGTCTCCGCGGTAGTTTCGCGCCCCGCGCACGGCGGTGACCTGGGCGTCCTTGCAGAAGTCGTTGTCGATCTGCCGGTCACGGTCGACGATCTGGCGTTCGATGTGGGCCAGGTCGAGGGGGGCGTCCGGGGTGAGGGCATTCATCTTGGCCACGAGCTCGCTGAGGGTGTCGGCCGAGACGAAGTCGGCGCCCTTGTCGAGGAAGGCGCGAACCGGTCCGGGCATGTCGGCCCGGGCCCGCCCGAGCACGTCCTTGACCGACTTGCCGGTGAGGTCGGGGTTCTGCTCCGACCCCGACAGCGCGAACTCCTTGCCGATGATCTTCTTCGTGAGGATGAACCAGCTGTGGTCGTGTCCGGTCTGGCGCAGGTGCGACAAGGTGCCGAGCGTGTCGAAGCCCGGGAACAGCGGCGCCGGCAGGCGGTCGCCGTTCCCGTCGAACCACAGGGAGCTGGGCCCGGGGAGGATGCGGATGGCGTGGGACGGCCAGATCGGGTCCCAGTTCTCGATGCCCTCGACGTAGTGCCACATCCGGTCGCGGTTGACCAGGCGCCCACCCGCGGCCTCTGCGATGGCCAGCATCCGGCCGTCGACGTGCGCGGGGACGCCCGTCAGCATGTGTGCGGGAGCGCTGCCCAGCCGCTCGGGCCAGTTGGCGCGGACCAGGTCGTGGTTGGCGCCGATGCCGCCGCTGGTGACCACCACTGCCTGCGCGGTCAGCTCGAACTCGCCGACGGCGTCCCGGTTCGTCGGTCGTCCGCGCTCGGCCGGGTCGTCGGCGAGTCGGGTGCCCCGCACACCGGTGACGGCGCCGTCAGCGGTGACCAGCTCGTCGACCTGGTGGCGGTGCCGGAGCTCGATCCGGCCCGCCGCGACGTGCTCTGCGACGCGCCTCAGGAACGGCGCCAGCACCCCCGGTCCGGTCCCCCACACGATGTGGAACCGCGGCACCGAGTTGCCGTGCCCCGACGCAGACCCGTCGCCGCGCTCGGCCCAGCCCACGACGGGGAAGAACCGCATGCCCTGCTCGTGCAGCCAGGACCGCTTCTCCCCGGCGGCGAAGTCGACGTAGGCGCGAGCCCACTGGGCACCCCACTTGTCCTGGTCCTCGAGCCGGTCGAAACCCGCCGAGCCCTGCCAGTCCTGCCAGGCCAGGTCGACACTGTCCTTGATGCCCATGCGCCGCTGCTCGGGGCTGTCGACGAGGAACAGCCCGCCGAAGGACCAGTGCGCCTGCCCGCCGAGGTTGGCAGCGCTCTCCTGGTCGAGGACGAGGACACGGCGTCCTGCATCCGCGACCTCGGCAGCAGCGACGAGTCCGGACAGCCCGGCTCCGACCACGATGACGTCAGCGTCCATGAGCCCAACTTATGGGCCGGTCGCCTCCGCCGTCACCCGAACGCGGCCAGCCACCACGGAGAACCGCACGTCCCCCAGCGTGCCGACCACGGCGTCCGCGATGAGGTCCGCGACCGCTGTCGTCGTGGAGACGGCCAGGGTGGCGCAGCCCGCCGCCCGGGCCGCCTCGAGCCCGCCGGGCGCGTCCTCCACGACGAGGCAGTCGGCAGGGTCCACCCCCAGCCGGGCGGCGGCGAGCAGGAAGGGGTCGGGATGCGGCTTGCCCTGCGCCACGTCGCTCGCGGTCACAACGACGGCCGGCGCCGGGAGCCCGGTCGCGGCCAGCCGCGCGTCTGCGAGTGGACGAGTGCACGAGGTGGCGATGGCAGCGAGGTCGCTGCCGTCGGTCCCCGCGGCACGCAGGGTGTTGAGCGCGTCGAGCGCGCCGGGCAGGATCGCGATTCCCTCGGTGTCCGCGATCTCGATCGCCTCGATCCGGTGGAACGCGGCGTCCACGCGCTCGGGCGGCAGCAGGGCCGAGATCACGCCGCGCGCCGGTACCCCGTGGAAGCCGGCCAGCCGGCGCGGGTCGACGCCCTCCTCCCGGGCCCAGCGCACCCACGACCGGATCACGACGGGGATCGAGTCGATCAGCGTCCCGTCCATGTCGAACAGCACCGCCGCGAAGGTGCGGCCTTCGAGCGTCCCCAGGCTGCGCGGCATACCGCAAGCCTAGGAGGTGCCCACGAGGTGGCCATGAGCCGGCGTCAGCGAGTGGCGGGTGGACCAATGGTGCCGCCCGTTACGGTGGAGAGGTGAGCACGCCCCCCGAGAGCCCACGTCGGTGGAGGCGTGTGTCCCGGTGGCTGCTGCGGCTCGGCGCGCTGGTCGTCCTCTTCGTCGCCTGCAACAGCGGCGGCGTGGCCGCGACGACGCTCTTCCCGAGCAGCGCCGACACCCTCAACTACGGCGCGGACCTGCGACTGTCGCTCGACCCCAACGACGTCTCGGCCATCCAGAGCCCGACCATCTTCGGTGACATCCGGATGGACTTCGCGGGACTGGTGCCGGCACCCGGTGTGGTCGCCCAGGTGCACGTCAAGGAGCGCATCACCGACCTCCTCGCACGCCCCAACATCTCGATCCAGTCCCTCCAACCCGGCCCCCTCGAGCTCGAACGCGCCGCCCGCGGTGGCGCCATCGCCCTGGCCTGGCGGTTCGCCGCAGGTGCCCTCGTCGTCGCCCTCCTCTGTCTCGGTGGGTATGCCGCGTGGCGGCGGCGCGCGCCGCGGGTGCGGTGGAGCGCGGCGGTCGCCTCCGTGTGGGTCGCGTCGTGCGTCGCGACGTTCGGGGTGATCGGGGTGACCTACCAGCCAGAAAGGCTCGACAGCTTCAGGACGACCGGCATCCTCGGGACGGTCCAGCGCAACGCCGACCTCCTGGAGGGCGTCGAGACCAGGGCCGAGCAGGTCACGCCCTACCTCAAGAACCTCCTGGCGCTGTCCTCCGCGCTCCAGGACAAGTACTCGCCGCAGGTGCTCGACCAGCCGGTGGCCGCGCGGATCCTCCTGGTGTCGGACATCCACGGCGCCAACCAGTACGCCCTGATGAAGACCATCGTCGAGCAGGAGCGGATCGACGCCGTCATCGACTCCGGCGACCTGGTGAACTTCGGCAGCGCCACCGAGGCGGAAGCAGCAGACCTCTTCCGCGGCATTGCCTCCCTCGGTGTGCCGTACCTGTTCGTCAAGGGCAACCACGACGGACGGTCCGACGTCGACCGCGAGCTGCTGGACCGGCTCGCCGCCGTCCGCAACGTCGTGCTGCTCGAGCCCGACGCGCAGACCTACACGGTCGAGAGCATCCACGGGCTGCGGATCGCCGGGTTCAACGATCCCCGGTGGTTCGGCGACGACAACACCAACAACGCCGCCAAGCAGAAGCCGGCGGCGGCGCGGTTCAACGCCGCGATGGCCGACCAGCCTGTCCCGGACATCGTCGTCTCCCACGAGCCGTCGGCAGCCAAGGACGTTGCCCGCGCAGGGATCCGGGTCAACGGCCACCTGCACGCCAGTCAGCTCGAGGGATCACGGATCGGCGTCGGCACCTTCACCGGCGGTGGACCGTTCAGCCACTTCATCGCGAGCGAGGACACAGGAGGTGCTGGCAACGGCGACAAGGCGGATGCCGGGGAGCTCACGGGCCAGCCGTCGGCGTTCGACATCGCGACGTTCGGCACGGACTGCCGGCTGGCCTCGCTCACGCGCTACCAGTTCCGCAACGTCATCGAAGGGCGCCCGGCCTACGACGACGTGACCCTCATCAACGGGTCGCGGATCGAGGGACGCGCTCCCGACCCGGCGCCGCCCGCCGGCGAGGGCGCCGCCGCCGGGACCGACGGCACCCCGACGCCACGGACCTGCGGGCCCGCCGTGGAGCCGACCAGGGAACGCGTGACGGTCGCCCCACGTTGAACCTCGGCCACCCGCACTGCATCGAGGAGAACCGTGACCGCAGCCGAGTTCGACCGACAGCTCGAGACCTACCTCGAGGCCAAGTACCCCACCCTCGCGGGGGTCGGTGAGACGGAGTTCCTCGAACTCGTAGAACCGTTGCGGGACAAGGCAGCTCACGCCACCGCCAGCACTGAGGACCGGATCCCGTTCGCGCTGGTCGTGTCGTCGCGGCTGGTCAGTCCCGACCAGGCCATGCCGACGATTCACTGGAAGGCCACCACCGGCTGGACCGACTACACCGCCGACGACCTCGCCGGCTACCGCCCGATCGGTGGCGTGGATGTCCCCGACCACGCGGCATACCTCGTCACGGACGTGGACACCGGGAAGGCCACCCTCGACGTGCGGGCCAAGGACGCGGTGCCGCTCATCGAGGCAGAGCGACGCACGCCGCTCACGGTCGACGAGGGCGTGAGCCTGCTCGCGCTGTGGCCGGGAATCCTCAAGGACCGCAACGCCTTCTTCCTGCCCGGGGCAAGGGACGCGAGCAAGCGCGTTGCCGCTCTCTGGGTGAGCAAGGGGCACCCCAGGCTGGGCTGGTGCTGGGAGGGCAACCCACACACCTGGCTCGGCTCGGCGTCGTGCGGTGGCAGGGTCGCCTGAGCGCCGCCTCACAGGGGCTGGAGGGACGGGCCGCTCGACCCGCTGACCACGGCAGTCCACACGTATGCCGTGGCGTCGGCCTCGGCCCGGCACGTGAGCCGGGCGGCGGGCTGGCTGGTGCGACGGACCGTCACCGTCGACCGCACCGGCACCGCTCCCCGGCCCAGCACCTCGACGCGCCAGAGCTCGCCGTCCGTGACCACCTCGCCGGGCACCACGTCGCCGGCGGCCGCCGGGCCGTGGGCTCGTAGCACCGCCGCAAGGGCGGCCTGAACGGGTGGGCGGTGGGCCGAGAACCCGCGCAGGTGCTCGAGATCCACCGACCCCGAGAGGTGGCCCTGCACGACGTCGACGGCGCTCGCCGCATCGAGGCCGCCGTAGACGGTGCCGTCGGGGACGACGAGCAGGTTGGCGGCGAACCGGTCGCCGCCGATGTGGGTGCACTCCCACGTCTGCTGCGGCCAGCGGACCGCGAGCGCCTGGGCGACCGGGCGCCCCCTGACCGCACAGCAGACGTCGTGGCGGCCGTGGGTGCAGACCAGGAAGAGCGGGTCCGGCGGGTGTCCGCCCGCCGAGTCGGCGGGGCCGTGGAGCAGGGCCGAAGCGGCCGCGAGCAGGTCCTCGGACCGCCGCCAGGTGCCCCACTGCTGCCGTCCGTCGAGGTCGAGGACCGTCCAGCGACGCTGCTCCGGCGGTCCCGGGACCGCAGCCCTGCCGGGTCGGCGGATGAGGACGACCCTCCCTCCGACGGCCAGGGCCGTCCGGTGCAGCCGGTCGGCCACGGCGTCGTCGATGCCCGGGCTGTCGAGGGCCGCCGGAGCCCAGCCGCCAGGGTGCTCCACGAGCAGCCACCGCGTCGCGGGCGCGGCGGTGCCCAGCATGGGGTCACCCCGACGTCGCGCGGACGTCGAGCACAGTGGCGCGGTCATGCAGGGACGACGACGCCGGCGCGCAGGAGGGCGCGGGTGAGCTCCAGGCCGAGGTCTGCGGCCGCGGCCGAGCCCGACGCGAGCAGCTGCTCGACGGCAGCGAGCTCAGTGCGCTCGACCGTGTGGGACCCGACCCTGCTGCGCAGCACGGTGCGTCCGCCGGCGGCGGGCACGAGGGTTGCCGCGACGTGGGCCCGGACGGCCACCCGGGACCGTGCTGTGAGGGCGTTCGCGGCCTCGGCCTGGGCCAGCGGTGCCAGGGGTGCCGGGCGTTGGGCGGCGCGTGCCGCACCGGCCAGACCGATGCGGAGGTCAGCGGCGTCCACCTGCCCCAGCGCCTCGATCAGGGCCGCGCGCACGGCTTCGACGTCGTCGGTGTCCGGACCGGTCGCGACCAGGTCCGTGCCCAACGGCAGGGCCGCCCTCAGCTCGAGGGACTGGCTGGCTCGCGTCACCGCGGCGCGGACGAGCTCGTCCGCCACGTGGCGGCGGGTCCAGGCGTGGACGCCGACGGTGAGGTGGATGCTCGTACCGCCGAGCGCAGAGGCCGAGTGGAGGTGGCCCCGAGGAAGGTAGAGGCAGTCACCGGGGGCAAAGGTCTCCTCGATCAGGGGCCTGGCCTGCGCGGCCTCCTCGACGGCAGCTCGCCGGTCCGTCCACGGCTCGTCGCGCAGCGGCAGCTCGAGCACGGGTGGGCGGATCCGCCACCTCTTCTCGCCCGCGATCTGCAGGACGAACACGTCGTGGACGTCGTAGTGGTCGCTGAAGCCGGTGTTCTCGGGTGGGGTGACGTAGGCGTTGACCTGCACCGGATGGCCGAGCTCGGCTGCCAGGGCCTGGGAGAAGTCGATGATCGGGCGCCAGGTCCGGTGCAGCCCCTGCAGGACCAGGGTCGCGCCCTCGGAGAAGTGGTGGAGGACCGCGTCGTCGCTGGCCTGGTCACCGATGCCGGCGCCGATCCCTCCGCCGCGGGTGAAGCTGCGGTCCTCCAGCGTCGTGCCCTCACGCGCCATCCGCAGGAACGGCGTCCGCAGCCCGCGACCGGAGACGAGCTCGTCCACCGCCTCCGCGGAGAAGAGGTCGTCGAAGGGCGTCGGCAGGTCCGCCGCCCGGCTGAGCAGGGGTTCGTGCGACCAGTACCGCTGCTCGAACTCGGCCGGCGGGACGGCCAGCAGACGTGACAGCGCCGGGTGCCCACCGCTGGTGGCAGGCACCCGGTGCGGTGACGTGGTCGTCACCGAGTCACCGACTCAGGGAACGTCGTCGCTACGCCTGCGTGTCGGCGCCGCCATCGGCACCACCGTCGGCGCCGCCATCGTGGCCATCGGGGTTCGCGCCACCATCGGCMGGGCCCTCACCAGCGCCACCGTCCGCGCCGCCATCGGCWCCACCGTCGGCTCCACCGTCGTCGGCGCTGCCCGGCATGCCTGCCGCACCACCGTCGGACGGTCCGATGCCGCCCTCGTCGTCGCTTGCTTCGTTCAGGGGGGTTTCGGTCATGGCTGGTTCTCCCTGTCGTCCAGCGACACCGTGTCGCGCCGCTTCCCCCTTCCTATGCCACGCAAGCCCGCGCCGCCACTCAGAACCCGACGTTTGCGCAGGTCAGCGGTCAGATGACGCCAGAGCAACCCCTTGTCGGGCCGGCGATGTTGGTGTCGCCTGGTTCCGTGGTCGACGGGTAGTTCCTCGCGCAGGTAAGAAGTTGACAAGGGTTGGTCCCGACTTCGTGCTGGGCGGCCCCGGGCGCCTTCCCAGCCCTACTGTGCGTTCACCGATCCACTGGACTGCAGGGAGATGTCAATGTCGATGACCCGCACGTTCGGCGTGATCGCGGCACTGGGTGCCGCGGCCGCCCTCACCGTCTCAGCGGCACCTGCCCAGGCTGCGAACTCCTATGTCGCACTGGGCGACTCGTACTCCTCCGGCACCGGCACCCGGACCTACATCAACGACGGCACCTCGTGCCAGCGCTCGGTCTACGCCTACCCGTCGCTCATCTCGGCGAGCAAGGGGCTGACCCTCAACTTCCGGGCCTGCTCGGGCGCCAAGGTCGCCGACGTCACCAACACGCAGCTGAGCGCGCTGTCTGCCGCGACCACGCAGGTCTCGATCTCGGTCGGTGGCAACGACGCCGGCTTCGCGGACGTCCTCACGGAGTGTGCCCAGCCCGGCTGGATGAGCAACTGCAACGGGGCTATCGACACCGCGCAGTCGATCATCAACAACACCCTCCCGGCGAAGCTGTCGACGTTGTACGCCTCCATCAAGACGAAGGCGCCGAATGCCAAGGTGGTCGTGGTCGGCTACCCGCGGATCTTCCAGGGCGAGGACTGCAACGCCTTCACGTGGTTCTCCCCCGCCGAGGAGACGCGGCTCAACCAGACGGCCGACCTGCTCAACAGCAAGACGTCGGCGCAGGCGGGCGCCAAGGGGTTCACGTTCGCCAACCCGACCAGCCGCTTCGTGGGCCACGCCGTGTGCGACGACGTCGAGTGGCTCAACGGGCTGTCGAACCCGGTCGGCGAGAGCTACCACCCCAACGTCGCCGGTCACCGCGACGGCTACGCCCCCCTCGTGAGCACACCGCTGACGGGGAGCGCCTTCACGCTCAACGGTGCCACGCTGCGCACCGCCGAGCTGTCGGCCGAGCGGCTGGCCACCCAACAGCGTCGCTACGCCGGCGTCGACGCCTCCATCGCGCCAGAGCAGTTCCGGGCGCCCGACCTGACGACCGCCGCCGCCAGGGCCGCGGCCCAGAAGGCTGGCGTCGACCTGCGCTCACGTGCCAGCATCGACGCCGCCGACCGGGTCTGGTCCCAGCGCCAGGCCGCCGCGCACGCCGCCTCCCGCTGACCGGGGGGCGGGCTACAGCGCCAGGCCGTGCCCGAAGGCGAACAACGGGTCGTCGTACCCGGGGACGTCCTCGCCGTGCCGACGGACCTGCTCCATGGATCGCGGCAGGTCGAACGGCAGCCGGCCCACGGGCGCGACGGTGCCTGTCAGCGCATCGACCAGCGCCTCGTCGCTCGTGCCGTAGCTGCCGACCAGCGCACTGGCCAGGGGCAGCAGCGGCGTGAGGACGGCGGGTCGGTCCAGGACCACGTCGACGACCAGCGGGCAGTGGGCCGCGATGCGGGCCAGCCGCGACACCAGGCCGGGCGGGAAGTCGAGCGAGCCCTGGTGGAACCACGACTCCAGGAAGAGGTCGGACCTCGGGTCGAACGGCGCCATCAGCCGCACGAGCGCGATGTCGGCGTCCTCAGGCCGGTCGACCTGCTCGCCGAGCACGGCGACAGCCTCGGGCGACATGTTCTCGGCATAGATGCGCTGCCCTCGGGCAAACGGCAGCACAGGGGTATGCCGCTCCGCGCCGTTCTGGAGGATGGTCACCGACCGTGCCTGCGCGGCATACCCGGCAGCGCGGAAGTCCTTGCGTCCCACCGTGTCTGCGGCAGCGTCCTCGTCGACGAACGGGTCGTCGAACAGTCCGAGCCGGAACTTCACGGCCAGCAGCCGGCGCACGGACTCGTCGATCCGTGACTCGGACACCCGGCCCTCGGCGACCAGGTCGAGCAGCAGCTCGACACACTCCTCGCCGCCGAACTGGTCCGACCCGGCCTCGATGATCAGCTCCATCCGGGCCGCCGGGTCGAGGTGCTCGACCCCCCAGGCCCGCGCGGGCAGCACCTGGTCTCCCACGTGGTTGTCGTTGACGAGCTCCCAGTCCGTGACGACGACTCCGTCGTAGCCGAGGGTGCCGCGCAGCAGCCCGGTGATGATCTGCTTGTTGAAGCCGAAGCCGACCTCCTCGATCTTCTCGCCGTCGACCTCGAGCGCGATGGGCATCCCGTAGTACGGCATGATCGCCGCGGTCCCGGCCTCGATGATCGGTGGGAACGGCTTGAGGTGGTCGGCAAACCGATCGCCCGGATAGACCTGCTCGCGGCCATAGGGGAAGTGCGCGTCCTCGCCGTCCTTCTGCGGACCTCCGCCGGGGAAGTGCTTGCTCGTGCAGGCGACGCTGCCCGGCCCGAGCGAATCCTGTTGGAAACCCTGGAGATACGCCACGGCGAGCGATGTGACGAGGTCGGGGTCCTGGCCGAAGGTGCCCGACTGGCGGGCCCATCGCGGCTCGGTGGCGAGGTCGAGGGTGGGGTGCAGGGCGGCGCGGATCCCGACGGCGCAGTACTCCTGGCGGGCGATGTCACCGAACTCGCGCACCAGCGCCGGGTCGCGAAGGGCCGCCAACCCGAGCGACTCGGGCCACTGCGAGAACGCCTTGGCGGCGAACGAGGCACCGGCGTTCTCGATGAACGCGTGCCGGGGGTCCGTGGAGATCGTGACCGGTATGCCGTGGGGCGCCTGCTCGGCGATGGCCTGGAGCGCGTTGTGCCAGCGGGCGGCCATGCGGGCGTCGTCGAGCGCGTGGACGTTGAAGTGGGTGAGGTGCTTGCGGAGCACCACGTCAGAGGTGCCCGACTTGCTGATGTCGCCCGGGGCCTCCTTGACCGTGCCGTCGCCGCCGGCCTCGATGACGGTCTGGAACATCAGGCCGACCTTCTCCTCCAGGGAGAGTCGGGGCACGAGGTCGGCGACCCGCTCCTCGACGGTCAGGCGAGGGTCCTCGAACGGATCCATGCGGTCGTTCCCGTTGAGGTCGCGGTACTCGACTCCCTCGGGGCTGGTCTTCCTGACCGGGTGCATGGGGTCCTCTCAGTCGTGGCTGTGCGTCGGGGTTGTGCATCGTCGCTGTGGGTCGTGGTGCCGGGTCGGCCCGCGTCGTCTCGACGAAGGCGTCCCCGGCGCCGCGCGCCCTGGGCCTATCAGGAGGGTGCCCGGGGCACGCGACGGGACCGGGGGCGGCTAGGCGATGCCGGCGCCGAACTCTTCCATACCGATGACCGGGCGCAGGGCCCGCTCGACGTCAGGGGTGCTGAAGGCCCGACGAATCACGTTGTCGCCCAACACATTTCCGATGGCGCCCATGACCATGGCCTGGTCGAGGGCGAGGTAGCGGCGTGCGATCGTGCCCGATCGCACGGCCACGGCATCGAAGAAGCCGCCCTTGCCGTAGGCCTTGAGCTCGTCCTGGATCTTCGCGAGGTTCGTGAAGGCGTGGTCGGGCTCGTGCATCATCGCGAGGAACGCCGCGTGCGGCGTCACGACGCCGTCGCCGAAGGTCGGGGTGGGGTTGAGCGCGTCTCGGCAGCCGTCGTAGGCCAGCTTGACGTCGGTGTTCTCCTGGTCGGAGAAGTAGCCGTCGGGCTTGAGGCCGAGCACGTCCACGCCGTACTCGCGGTAGCCGCCAACGGGGTTGCTCGACGGGGAGAAGCCCCAGAAGCCGTAGTCCGCCTCGATGAGCCCGTGCTCGCGCTGGGCGCGCACGTGGAGCGGGTGGTTGAGACCCCAGGACCGGGGTGCCCAGCTGGACTCCGGCACGAACACGTCCGGCATGAGCTCCTCGAACATGCTGCCGCCCCAGCCGGGCACGACGTGCATGCCACGGTAGGTGTAGGCGCCCTCGAAGACCTCGACACCCAGATAGGTGTGCGTCTGCCCGACAGGCTGCATCTCCTGCCAGTTCCAGCCGCAGTCTCCGGGGAAGGTTCGCCACATCGCGAAGTACTGCGAGGCGGGGATCTGGCCGGTGATGATGCCGAGGTAGCTCGTGATGCGCGTCTCGGAGACAGTCGTGTCGTAGTGGTGGTTCTTCGTGTACCAGACGTCCGGGCCGACGCCGATGGTGTTGCCGAGGGCGAAGTTGTCGGTGTCGGGCGGCGTGCCCGGGTAGAAGCCGCCGTAGATGAGCCCGGGCTTCCGGGAAGCGTTGGTGTCGTAGTACATGTCCCAGCGCATCCGGCCGAAGATGCGTCGGGCCAGGGGTGCGGCGCCCTTGTCGGCCGACATGACGACCTTGAGGGCGGCGCCCAGCCACCCGTTGTCGACCGAGGAGCAGAACGGGTAGACCCGGTTGCCGTCGGTCGGCCACGTCGTGATGACGTCACCGGATGCCTCGTCGTACCAGTTGTAGAACTGACCGCTGGGAGTGTGGTGCTCCAGGCGCAGCACCGTGGTCAGGGTCTGGATGAGGCGCTTGGTGCACTCGGCCTTGGAGATGATGCCCAGCTCGCGCGCGACCACGGCGGACCACAGGTAGCCGGCGATGTTCGTCGGCGAGGTGTAGCCCGACCGATCCGCTGCGCCCAGGGACTCGGGGATGTTGTCCGCGGGCAGACCGGTCTTCTCGTCGGTCATCGCGACGAGGCTGTGCCAGGTGTCGGCCGCCCAGGTGCGGACGCGGACGGGGTCCGCGGCCAACGAGGTGCGCGAGCGGATGTATGCCGGTGCCGCGGGTGCCGCGGAGGCGCTCCCCGAGGCGCGGGTGGCCGTGAGGCCGGCTGCGGCGACCGCGCCCGCGCCGACGAGCAGCTGGCGGCGGGAGGGGCTGGGCAGGATGAGGGAGGAGGTGCTGGCCATGGGTGAGGCTCCAATCAGGGGTTGGTTCCTTGTGTTGCCAGGTGCCGTCAGTGCTGCGTCTGCCGGTGGGCGGCCCACCGGCGACGGCGGTTACTTGATTCCGGTGGTCGCGATTCCTTCGATGAAGCGACGCTGGAAGACGAGGAAGACGATCAGGACGGGCAGCACGACGACGGTGGCGCCGGCGAGGAGGAGCCCGTACTGGGTGGAGTTCTGGCCGGTGGAGTAGAGCGCGAGGGCCACCGGCAGCGTGTAGTGCTGCTCCTGCTGGGCCACGACCAACGGCCAGAGGAAGTTGTTCCAGCTGCCGAGGAACGTGAGGATCCCCAACGTGGCCAGCGCGGGTCCGGCCAGCGGAAGGAAGATCTGCCGGAAGATCCGCAGCTCGCCGGCACCATCGACCCGGCCCGCGTCGAGCAGGTCGCGCGGCAGGCCGAGGAAGAACTGCCGCATCAGGAACACTCCGAACGGCGTCACCAGGAACGGCAGGATCAGTCCGGGCAGGCTGTCGATGAGGCCGATGTTGGCCACGAGGACGAACAGCGGCACGAACGTCACGACGCCCGGGATCATCAGCGTGGCCATGACCACCCCGAACAGCGCCTTCTTGCCCTTGAAGTTGAGCATCGCCAGCGCGTAGCCGAGCATCGAGCAGAACAGCAGGTTGCCTGCGGTCACGGCGACGGCGACAACGGTCGAGTTGTAGAAGTACTGCTTGAAGTTGAGCCGGGAGAACAGCTGCGTGTAGTTGTCCAGGGTCGCCGTCTGCGGCAACCAGGTCGGCGGGCTCTGGAGCAGCTCACCCTGGGTCTTGAAGCTGCCCAGGATCATCCAGACGAACGGTGCGATGACGGCGACCAGGAGCACGGTCAGCAGGGCGTAGAGCCACCAGCGGCCGCGGGCTTGTGCACTCATGACGACCTCACGTGTTGTCACGCAGCAGGCGGAACTGGATGGCGGCCACGATCGCGATGACGATGAAGATGATGTAGCTCATCGAGGCCGCGTAGCCGTAGTTGCCGAAGCCGAACTGCTTGTAGGTGTACATGGACATCGAGATGGTGCTGTTGAGCGGGCCACCGTTGGTCATGACGAACGGCTCCTCGAAGAACTGCAGGTAGCCGATCGAGGTGGTGACCGACACGAAGAGCAGGGTCGGTCGCAGCGTCGGCAGCGTGATGTGCCGGAATCGCTGCCACGCGCCGGCCCCGTCGATCTGGGCGGCCTCGTGGAGCACCCACGGCACGCCCTGCAGACCCGCCAGGAAGATGATCATGGCGGTGCCGAAGTTGCGCCACGCCGCCATCAGGATCAGGCCGGGCATCGACCAGTTCGGGTCGCCGAGCCAGTTGGGTCCGGTGATGCCGACCCAGCCGAGCGCGGTGTTGATGAGGCCGAACTCCTCCTGGAGGAGGAACCGCCAGACGACGGCCACGGCAACGATCGAGGTGATCACCGGCGTGTAGAAGCCCAGGCGGAAGGCCGACCTGAACCGGGTGATGCCCTTGTCCAGCGCAATCGCCGCTGCCAGCGCGATGCCCAGGGTGAGCGGCATACCGATGACGACGAAGTAGGCGGTGTTGAGCGCCGCCTTGCGGAAGACGGGATCGGAGAAGGCTTTCGTGAAGTTGTCGAGGCCCACGATGTTGACCGAGAACGGGCTCCGCAGGTCGCGGGACTTGGTGTCCGTGAAGCTCATGAAGAGCGACTGGAGCACGGGCCACGCGGTGAAGACCAGGAAGAGCAGGCAGAACGGCAGCGCGAGCATCCACGCCGCCCGCCCCTCGCGGGGGGCCCGCCCGCCGGCGCCTCCCCGGCGGGGGGACGGGCTGGTGTTGCCCGTCTCCCCGCGCGGGGTCACCTCGGTGGTGGTGGCCATGACTACTGGCCGGTGCCGATCGAGTCAGCCTGCTGCTGCACGGTCTTGAGGGCCGCAGCGGGGTCGGCACCCTTCTTGGTGACCTTCTCCATCTCGGTGTCGAAGCTGGCGACGACCTGCTCCCAGGTGGGGAAGGTGGGCGGGGCCTGCGCGGTCTCGAGCTGCTTGCCGAACACGGCGAGCTTGGTGTCAGCCGTGAGGGCCGGGTCCTGCCAGGCGGCCTTGACCGCGGGGAGGTCGGTCGAGGACTGGTACCACTTGACCTGGGTCTTGGGGTCGCTCAGCCACTGGATGAACTTCCAGGCGGTGTCGCGCTGCTTGGACTTCTTGAACACCACGAGGTCGGAGCCACCGACGAAGGACGACGACTTGGTCTTCGCCGGGATCGGCATGACGTCGTACTTGTCCTTGAAGCCGGCGCCGCCGACCTTCTCGACCGCGGACATCATCCACGGGCCCGAGATGAACATCGGCACCTTGCCGCTGGCGAAGTCGGGCTCGGTGGTCGGGGTGGCCGGAGCCGCCTTGTCCGAGATGCCGTCGTTGAAGTAGCTCTGGTAGTACTTCACGGCCTCGAGGACCTCGGGGCTGTCGAAGTTGTAGGCCTTGCCGCCGTCCTTGGTGAGGTCGGCGTCGTTGGACCAGCCGAACGGCATGATCGACTGCCAGGAGCCGACACCGCCGGCCTGGAAGCCCATGCCGTACTTGGCACCGGCCTTGGTCTGCATCGCCTTGGCCATGGCCTTCAGGCCCTCCCAGTCCTTGGGCGGGGTCTCGAAGCCGGCCTTCTTGGCGAGGTCCTTGCGGTAGTAGACCAGACGCGTCTCGACGTACCACGGGACGCCGAAGGAGGTGCCTCCGACCTCCGTCGTCTTCTGGGCGCCCTCGAAGAAGGCGGACTTGTCGATCGCCGGAGGAGTCGGGTCGAGCGCGTCGTTGCCGGCGAACTCACCCATCCAGGTGGTGCCCACCATCGCCGCGTCCGGCGTGGTGCCGGCCGTGATCGCGGTGGTGAACTTCTGGTAGGCCGCGTCCCACGGGATCGCGGTCACGTTGACCTTGGCGCCCGGGTTGGCGGTCTCGAACTCCTTGGCCAGCGCGGGGAGCTTCTCGCCCTCTGCGCCCATCGCCCAGACGGTGATGGTTCCGGTGGCCTTGCCTGAGCTGACGTCCTTGCCTGTCTCGCTTGCGGTCGAGCCTGAATCACCACGGCCGCAGGCCGTCAGGGTGAGCGCTGCGGCGGCAATCGTCGCGACCGCCATGGCGGAGGTGCGTCTCATCGGGTTTCTCTCTTTCATCGGGGGGACGGGGACAACGGCAGGTGTGCTTCGGGTGGGAGGCATGGGGGTATGCCGCCCGGCTGGCTCAGCTGGGCGCGGCTCCGGGCGGGCAGCCGCAGGACGAACGGATCACCAGGCTGGTCGGGATGACGCGGGGCGCGTCGCCGACGGGTGCGCCGGTGATGCGCTCGTGGAGGCGGTCGGCAGCGAGCGCGCCGAGCTCGCGGACGGGTTGACGCACGGTGGTCAGGCCGGGCTCGACGTAGCGAGCGGTCATGACGTCGTCCCAGCCGACGATCGCGATGTCGTCGGGGACGACCTTGCCGCCCTCGCGCAGTCGCTTCATCACGGCCAGTGCGAGCTCGTCGTTCGCACAGACGAGCGCGTCAGCCGACAGCTCCCCGGACAGGAGTCGCTCGGCCAGGGCGGTGCCGTCACTCTCCCGCAAGGGGATCCGCAGCGGCTCGGCGGCAACGCGGCGAGCCGCCTCGTGGGCGGCGACGAAGCCGGCATACCGGTCGCGCGCATCCGGGCCGGAGGCCGGGTCGCCGACGAAGAGGAGGCTCTCGCGGCCGTGTGCCAGCACGTGGCTGGTGATCTCCTCCGCACTCCCGGTGTTCTCCGAGGTGACGGTGTCGATGTCCGGACGCGGGTCTCCGGCAATGAGGACAACGGGTTTGGAGCCGTGCAACGCCGTCACGGTGCTCTCGGGAATGGCCGCCGAGCCAAGCATGGCCAGTCCGTCGACGCGCGTTGCGAGATTGCGGACAGCGCGGGCGAGGTCGGTCTTGCCCTCCGCCAGCATGAGCACGACGCTCTGCCCGAGCTCGGCCGCCCGCGACTCGAAGCCCATGAGGAGCTCGGAGTAGTAGGGGCCCGAGAGTTCGGGGAGCACCAGCCCGTGGGCTTCGTGGTGGCGCACGGCGAGGCTTCTGGCGGCGGCGAGAGGCACGTACCTGAGCTCGTCGGCCGCCTCGAGGACCCGTTGGCGGGTCTTCTCGGACACGGACGTGGACCCCTGGAGGACTCTGGACACCGAGGCGATCGAGACACCGGCAAGCTCGGCGACGGAGTAGATCGTCGTCCCGCTCGTGGGTGTCGAACCGGTCGCCACAGGTCTGCCTTTCGTCGTTGAAAGCGCTTACATCCGAGTTCGACCATGCCAGCATCACGGCATTAGCGCAAGAGATACCCTTCGCGACGTTGGTCGGATACGTGCTTTCTACCCGATTAGAGGCCAGCCAAACCCGGGCGTCGCTCAGCCCGCGAGCAGCACGTCCGCGAGGTTTGCGTCGACGACCAGGCCCTGGACCAGACCGCCGTCGAGAGCGGCTCTGACCGCCTTCGCCTTGGAGGCGCCGGCRACCACCGCAATGACCTCAGGCACCCTGGCGAGGTCGTCGGGATCCATGGTGATCAGACGCGCAGCGACCTTGGGCCGCAACGCTTTTCCGTTCCGGTCGAAGAAGATGCCGGCCAGCTCGCCGATGACTCCCCGGCTGGCGAGGTCGCGCTGCTCGGTGTCCTCGAGCAGGTCGTGGATCGTCGACTCGCCGCGCTCCCAGGCTCCGATGCCGACGACCGCCTTGGTCACGACCGACGCCCTCGCCAGGCCGTCCACCACCGCCGGCTGACGACGCAAAGCATCGGCGCTGGATTTGGTGTCGAGGACAAAAGGGGCATAGAAGACATGCGCCTTCCCGCCGGACAAGCGGGCGGCCCGGCGGACGATGTCCACGGCGCTGCTGTCGAAGTCGGGCAGGGCGATCGCTCCGGTCAGCTGGACCACCTCCACGCGCGGGAGACTCGTCAGTGCGGCGACCACGGCATGCACGCTGCGCGACCACGGCAGCCCGAGGACGTCGCCGTCCACCAGGATCTCCGAGAGCAGGTCTGCCGCCGCGCGGCCCAGCAGGTGTCGCACTGCCCCCGTGTCGGCGTCGGCGGTGTCCACGACCACGGCGTGGGCCAGGCCGAAGCGCTCCTGGAGCCGCGCGGAGGCGTCGACGTCGAGGGATCCCTGGCGGACGATCTCGATGCGGACCAGCCCGCGCTCGCGTGCGGTCTCCAGCATCCTCGCGACCTTGAACCGGCTGATCCCGAGCTCGTCGGCGATCTCGACCTTCGACTGGTTCTGCAGGTAGTGCCGACGCGCGACGGCAGCCAGCATCACCAGCTCTGCGGGGCCGTCGTCGATCACGTGCACATCCTTGCCGTTGACAGGTTCGCGTTGCGAGGATTTACTCGTCTTACTCGTTTGGGCATTGTGGCGCTCATATGAGCACCAGTCAAACTGACGCCGTCACTGGCGACGGAGGAGGACGCGTGCGAAGTCGAAACTCCAAGGCCACGCTGGTCGCGGGGGCGACCGGCCTGGCGCTCAGCCTGTCGGCCTGTGCCGGGTGGGGCGGAGGCGGCGTGGGGGGCGGTGGCGCGGACAGCATCAACGTCCTCATGGTCAACAACCCCCAGATGGTCGACCTCCAGAAGCTGACAGCCGACAACTTCACCAAGGAGACCGGCATCCGGGTCAACTTCACGGTGCTGCCCGAGAACGACGTGAGGGACAAGATCAGCCAGGAGTTCTCCAGCCAGGCCGGCCAGTACGACGTGGCGTCGTTGAGCAACTTCGAGATCCCCATCTATGCCAAGGCGAAGTGGATCGCGCCGCTCGACTCCTACCTCGCGGCGGACACCGAGTTCGACCAGGCAGACATCCTCAAGTCGATGACCACCTCGCTGTCCAGCGAGGGCAAGGTCTACGGCGAGCCGTTCTACGGGGAGTCCTCCTTCCTCATGTACCGCAAGGACGTCCTCGCGGCCAAGGGCATCACGATGCCCGCCAAGCCCACCTGGCAGGAGGTCGCCGACATCGCCGCCAAGGTCGACGGGGCCGAGCCCGGCATGAAGGGGATCTGCCTGCGCGGCCAGCCCGGCTGGGGACAGCTCTTCGCGCCCCTGACGACGGTCGTCAACACGTTCGGGGGCACGTGGTTCGACAAGGACTGGACGCCCAGGGTCGACGCCCCCGAGTTCAAGGAGGCGGTGAACTTCTACGTCGACCTGGTGCGCGCCCACGGTGAGAAGGGCGCACCCCAGGCAGGCTTCACCGAGTGCCTCAACAACCTCGTCCAGGGCAACGTGGCCATGTGGTACGACGCCACGTCTGCCGCAGGATCGCTCGAGGCGGACGACTCCCCCAACAAGGGCAAGTTCGGCTACGCCCCCGCCCCCGTGGTGAACACCGACTCCTCCGGCTGGCTCTACGCGTGGTCCTGGTCGATCCAGCAGGCCAGCACGAAGAAGGACAACGCCTGGAAGTTCATCTCGTGGGCCAGCGGGAAGAAGTACGAGAACCTCGTGGGCAGCACCGTCGGCTGGACCAGCGTCCCGGCGGGCAAGCGTGCCTCGACCTACGAGAACCCCGAGTACCTCAAGGTCGCCTCGGCCTTCGCCGACCCGACCAGGGCAGCCATCGAGGCCGCCGACCCGGAGAACCCCGGCGTGCAACCCCGGCCCGCCATCGGGATCCAGTTCGTCGACATCCCCGAGTTCCCCGACCTCGGGACCCAGGTCAGCCAGGACGTCAGCTCGGCGATCGCTGGCAAGACGTCGGTCGACGACGCGTTGAAACGGGGCCAGCAGCTCGCCGAAGACGTCGCCGAGCGC
This sequence comes from Pedococcus sp. P2_E5, assembly GCF_056403895.1. NCBI lineage: Bacteria > Bacillati > Actinomycetota > Actinomycetes > Micrococcales > Intrasporangiaceae > Pedococcus > Pedococcus sp. P2_E5. The sequence goes on along the minus strand of NZ_JBFUEP010000007.1, from coordinate 75,058 downwards.
TACCAGGCAAGGGGTCAGTGATGTCGTCCTCGACCGCCACCAGGACCGCGAAGGCCACCGGGCCATCGGCTCCGAGCAAGGCGCTCCAGCGCTCCGGCGACTGGGCCCGCCGGGCGCCGCTGCTGCCGGCCCTCATCTTCACGATCCTGATGACCCAGCTGCCGTTCGTCGCGACGATCGTCATCTCGTTCATGAACTGGAACGCCTACTACCCGGACGAGCGCGGCTTCGCCGGCGTGGACAACTTCGCCCGGGTCTTCACCGACACCAACACCCGCAAGGCCGTCTGGGTCACGATCCTGCTGACCGTCTCGGTCGTCCTGATCTGCCTGGTGCTGGGCCTGGGCATCGCCCTGCTGCTCGACCGCAAGTTCCGCGGGCAGGGCGTGGTGCGCACGATGATGATCACGCCGTTCCTCATCGTTCCCGTGGCTGCGGCCCTGCTCTGGAAGCACGCGCTCTACAACCCGGAGTACGGCCTGTTCAACGGGCTGCTCAAGACGCTCTTCGGCGAGAACGCACCGCAGCCGGACTGGATCACCAACAACCCCTTGGCGGCGATCATCGCCGCGCTCGTGTGGCAGTGGACGCCGTTCATGATGCTGATCCTGCTGGCAGGACTGCAGAGCCGGCCGCTCGACGTCGTCGAGGCCGCGCGCATCGACGGGGCCAGCAGCTGGCAGATCTTCACCACCATGACGCTGCCGCACCTGCGCCAGTACATCGAGCTGTCGGGCCTGCTCGGGGCGATCTACGTGGTGCAGAACTTCGACCACGTCTTCACGATCACGTCCGGCGGCCTGGGCACGGCCAACCTGCCGTACTTCATCTACCAGACGTTCTACACGGCCCAGGACTACGGCCGGGCGTCGGCTGCCGGCGTCGTCGTGGTCATCGGCACGATCGTCATCGCGACCGCCGCGTTGCGGACCGCGTTCAGCCTGTTCCGGGAGGACTCCTGATGAAAATCACCCCACAAAGTTCTCCGTTCCTTCGTCACTCCGATACTTCGCGGGGGCCCCGATGACAACCACCACCCCCACGCAGGAGATCAACCACGCCAAGCCTCCACGCAGCGGGGTGATCCTGTCCGCCGCTGCGTGGATCGTGGGCATCCTGTTCGCCCTACCGGTCTTGTGGATGATCCTCACCTCACTGCACAACGAGAACGACGCGGCCAAGAACCCACCCGACTTCTTCGCACCGCTCTCGCTCGACGGGTACCGCTCCTTCTTCGACGCCGGCCCCTGGCCACCGTTGCTCAACTCGCTGACCGCCAGCGTCCTGTCGACCATCCTCGTCCTGGTGCTCGCCTTCCCCGCGGCCTATGCCCTGTCGATCCGTCCGGTGAAGAAGTGGACCGACGTCCTGTTCTTCTTCCTCTCGACCAAGATGCTGCCGATCGTGGCCGGCATCCTGCCGCTGTACCTGTTCGCCCAGAAGGTCGGACTGCTCGACAACATCTGGTGGCTGATCCTGCTCTACACCTCGATGAACCTCCCGATCGCGGTGTGGATGCTGCGCTCGTTCCTGGCAGAGGTGCCGGTCGAGATGCTCGAGGCAGCCTCGGTCGACGGTGCGAGCCTGACCAGGACCCTCAAGGACATCGTCGCTCCCGTCGTGATGCCGGGCATCGCCTCGGCCGCGCTGATCTGCTTCATCTTCAGCTGGAACGAGCTGTTGCTCGCCCGGGTGCTGACCAGCACGGTGGCGGGAACGGCGCCGGTGTTCTTGACTGGCTTCGTGACCAGCCAAGGCCTGTTCCTCGCCAAGGTGTGCGCGGCGTCCTTCGTCGTGTCGCTACCCGTCCTCGCCGCGGGTTTCGCGGCCCAGGACAAGCTGGTCCAGGGCCTGTCGATGGGCGCGGTGAAGTGACGGGAGCGGCCCCGATCGCCTTGTCCCAGCACACCCTCGGTGAGCTGGGTGAGGAGGTGCGCCGACCGGCATACGACCGCTCGAAGGTCACCGCGAGCATCGTGCACTTCGGCGTGGGCGGCTTCCACCGTGCCCACGAGGCGATGTACCTCGATGCGCTGATGAACAAGGGCCTGGCCCTCGAGTGGGGGCTGTGCGGCGTCGGCGTGCTGCCCCACGACCGCAGGATCATCGACACCCTGCGTGCGCAGGACGGGCTCTACACGCTCATCGTGAAGCACCCGGATGGCCACCGCGAACCGCGCGTGATCGGTGCGGTCACAGAGGTGATGTTCGCGCCCGACAACCCCAAGGCCGTCGTCGACCGGCTCGCCGACGACCAGACCCGGATCGTGTCGCTGACCATCACCGAGGGCGGCTACCTCGTCAACCAGACGAGCGGCGAGTTCGACTCGTCCGACCCCTCGATCCAGGCCGACCTGGCTGCCGACTTTGCCGGAGGCGCCTCTCCCGCAACGGTTTTCGGGTTCATCACGGCAGGGTTGGCCCGTCGGCGCACCGAGGGACGCGCACCGTTCACCGTGATGAGCTGCGACAACCTGCCCGACAACGGCGACGTCGCGAAGCGGATGATCTGTGCCTTCGCCCGGCTCAAGGATCCCGAGCTCGCGGACTGGATGGAGGCCGAGGTGGCCTTCCCCAACTGCATGGTCGACCGGATCACGCCGGTGACGACCGCGCAGGACGTCGAGCTTCTGGGCGCGGACTTCGGCGTCACCGACGGTTGGCCAGTGGTGTGCGAACCGTTCACCCAGTGGGTGCTGGAGGACCGCTTCGGGCAGGGCCGTCCGCCGTTCGAGGAGGCCGGCGTCCAGATGGTCGACGACGTCGTGCCGTACGAGCTGATGAAGCTGCGGCTGCTCAACGCCAGCCACCAGGCGCTGTGCTACCTCGGTTTCCTGGCGGGCTACCGGTACGCCCATGAGGTGTGCCAGGACCCGTTGTTCGCCCGGTTCCTGTTGTCCTACATGGAGCGCGAAGGCAGCCCGACCCTGCCCGAGGTACCGGGAGTGGACCTCGACGCCTACCGCCACCAGCTCGTCGAACGCTTCGCGAACCCGGAGGTGCGCGACACCCTCGCCCGGCTGTGTGCCGAGTCGAGCGACCGCATCCCCAAGTGGCTGGTGCCCGTGATCAACGCGAACCTGCGCAGCGGCGGCGAGATCGAGCTGTCCGCGCTGGTGGTGGCCTCCTGGGCCCGGTACGCCGAAGGCGTCGACGAGCAGGGCGACCTAATCGAGGTGGTCGACCGGCTCAAGGAGCGGGTCATGGCCGCGGCGGCCAGGCAGCAGGACGACCCGCTGGCCTTCCTGCGCGACCGTGACCTGTTCGGTGGCCTGGCCGACGACGAACGGTTCGCCGCGGCATACCTCCACGCCCTGGAGCGGTTGCGCACCCTGGGGGCGCGGGCGACGCTGGAGGCCTGGAGCGCCACGGCAGGCGCCGGAGAAGGGTGAGCCGATGCGCGTCGCAGTGCTGAACCGGCCCGGCGACGTGGAGGTGGTCGAGCGGCCCACACCCACCCCTGCCGCCGACGAGGTCCTGGTCCGTGTGCACGCCGTCGGCGTCTGTGGCTCCGACACGCACTACTTCGACCACGGCCGGATCGGGCGCTTCGTCGTGGAGTCGCCGCTGGTCCTCGGCCACGAGGCGTCGGGGGTCATCGAAGCCGTGGGCGGCGACGTGGACAGCGCCCGGGTGGGCCAGCGCGTCTCGATCGAGCCCGGGGTCCCGTGTCGCGCGTGCGAGCAGTGCCTGGGCGGGCGCTACAACCTGTGTCCCGACATGCGGTTCCACGCCACGCCCCCGGTCGACGGGTCGCTCGCCGAGCTCGTGACGATCCACCACGCCTTCGCCCACGCCGTCCCCGACTCGGTGAGCGATGAGGCCGCGGCGCTGCTCGAGCCCCTCTCGGTCGGGGTCTGGGCCTGTCGCAAGGGTGGGGTCGGCCCAGGGTCGCGGGTCCTCGTCACCGGTGCCGGACCGATCGGCCTGGTGTGCGTCCAGGTGGCGCGGGCGTGCGGTGCCAGCGAGATCGTCGTCGCCGACCTCAACGCGCAGCGGCTCGCCGTGGCCACCGAGCTCGGCGCGACGCGCACCATCGCCTCCGGTGACCAGAGCATCACCACCGGGTATGCCGGTCGGCCGGCTCCCGAGGTGCTCCTCGAGTGCTCGGGCCACCCCGGCGCCACGGGCGACGGCATCCGCGCACTGGCTCCGGCCGGACGGGCGGTACTGGTCGGGATGGGCGGCGACGAGCTGCCCCTGCCGCTGTCCGTCGTCCAGGAACGCGAGCTGGTCGTCACGGGCACCTTCCGCTATGCCGGTACGTGGCCGACCGCCATCGCCCTGGCGGCCTCGGGGCAGGTCGACCTGGAGCGGCTCGTGACCGGCCGGTTCGCGCTGGCCGAGACGGCCGCCGCGCTGACCGCGGCCCGTGACACCCCTGGTGCGATCAAGTCCGTCATCACCCCTCAGCTCTGACCCGGCACCCATCACCCCTCAGCTCTGATCCAGCCCCAGCGGACGCAGCACCATCGACCGGAGGAATCCATGCCCGACGCCCCACGCACCCTCGTCGCCGGGGTCGACTCGTCCACGCAGTCGACCAAGGTCGTGGTCTGTGACGCCGCGACCGGCGAGATCGTGCGGACCGGCCGCGCACCGCACCCCGACGGCACGGAGGTGCACCCCGACCGCTGGTGGGAGGCCTTCGGGACGGCGACCTCAGACGGCCTGCTCGAAGGCGTGTCGGCCCTCTCGGTGGGCGGCCAGCAGCACGGCATGTGCGCGCTGGACGAGTCCGGCGAGGTGGTGCGTGACGCGCTCCTGTGGAACGACACCCGCTCGGCGCAGGCCTCGCGGGACCTGGTCGAGGAGCTGGGGGCGGCCGCCTGGGTGGAGCGCACCGGGTCGGTGCCTGTGCCGAGCTTCACCGTCACGAAGGTGCGGTGGCTGGCCGAGCACGAGCCGCAGAATGCCGCCCGCGTCGCCCAGGTGGTCCTGCCACACGACTGGCTGACCGGCCAGATCCTCAAGCAGGGCAACGCGTTCGAGGGTCACGTGACGGATCGCGGCGATGCCTCCGGCACGGGGTACTTCTCGCCGGCCGAGGGGGTCTACCTGCCCGACCTCCAGCGGCTCGCCTTCGGACGCGAGTTCGGCACGCCTCGCGTGCTCGGCCCGTGCGAGGCAGCAGGCACCACGGAGGCTGGAGTGGTCGTCGGGCCGGGCACGGGTGACAACGCCGGCGCCGCCCTGGGCCTCGGGCTGCGTCCCGGAGACGTGGTGGTGTCGCTGGGCACCAGTGGCGCCGTGTTCGCCGACTGCCCCACCCCCGTCAGGGACCCCAGTGGCGACGTGGCCGGTTTCGCGAGCGCCAGCGGTGGGCACCTGCCCCTGATGTGCACGCTCAACGCCGCCCGGGTGCTGGCGGCGRCTGCCCAGCTGCTGGGGACCGACCTGGCGGGTCTGGACCGGCTGGCGCTGGGCGCCGAGCCCGGCGCGGGCGGGCTGACCCTGCTCCCCTACCTCGACGGGGAGCGCACGCCCAACCTGCCCGAGGCCACCGGCACCCTCGGCGGGATGACTCGCGCCAACACGACACCTCAGAACCTCGCGCGGGCCGCGGTCGAGGGGATGCTGGCCAACCTCGTCGCGGGGGTGGACGACCTGCGCGACCTCGGTATCCCGGTCCAGCGGGTGCTGCTGATCGGCGGGGCCTCCGCCTCGGGAGCCGTGCGTGCGGTGGCACCCGGCCTCTTCGGTGTGCCGGTCGCCATCCCCGCGCCAGGTGAGTACGTCGGGCTCGGCGCCGCACGGCAGGCCGCCTGGGTCCTCGGCGGCGCACCGGAGCCGCCCTCGTGGGAGGTCCGGATCGAGACGACGCTGGACCCACCCGGCGACGACAGCGGCGCAACGGTCCTGGCCCGCTACGCCGACCTGCTGTCCCGCGTCCACCCCTGGTAACCCACTCACCCCGAGCTCACGCAGCAACCTTTGCCAGCAAAGGTTGCTTGTTGGCGGACACGTTGCAACCTGTCCGTCATCCAGTTTCCTTTGCTAGCAAAGGTTGCTGGATGGGGGTCAGGGGGTGGGGACCGGCGCGTATGCCGCGTGGTGCCGCGCGGCGACGTCCGCGCGGCGACGGGAGCGGCGGGCGAGGCGGTCGGCCACCAGCACGACGACCAGGGCTCCGAGGCTGAGGGCCGCGCCGTCCCAGATGGTCGAGGCGTAGCCGAGACCGGGGCTGATGGTGACCCCTCCCAGCCAGGCCCCCGCGGCGTTGCCGAGGTTGAACGCCGCGATGTTGGCGCCGCTGGCCAGGGTCGGTGCCGACCCGGCATACGTCATGATCCGCATCTGGAGCCCGGGCACCGTGGCGAACCCGAACCCACCCATGAGCACGAGCGACACCACCGCCATCACCGGCGACGCGGCGGTCAGCGCGAACACGGCCATCACCACGGTGAGGGCCGCGAGCACGAGGACGAGTGTCCGCGAGACCGAGCGGTCGGCTGCCTTGCCCCCGGCCCAGTTGCCGGCGAACAGGCCCAGGCCGAAGAGGACCAGCAGCCACGGCACGGTCGACGGGGCGAACCCGGACACCTCTGTGAGCGTGTAGGCGATGTAGGTGAAGGCGCCGAACATCCCGCCGAAACCCAGCACCGTCACGAGCAGCGAGAGCCACACCTGTGCTGACCGGAAGGCGCCCAGCTCACCGCGCAGGCCGGGGTCGTCGCGCGAGACCGGCTGTGACGGCACGAGGGTCGCCATGCCGATGAGCGCCAGCACCCCGATCACCGTGATCGCCCAGAAGGTCGCCCGCCACCCCAGCTGCTGGCCCAACAACGTGCCGAACGGAACCCCGAGGACGTTGGCGGTCGTGAGCCCGGCGAACATCATCGCGATGGCCCCGGCCCTCTTCTCCGGTGCGACGAGGTTGCCCGCGACCACGGCGCCGATGCCGAAGAACGCGCCATGGGTCAGCGCCGCGAGGATCCGGCCGAGCAGCAGCACCTCGTAGGACGGGGCGACGGCGGACACGAGGTTGCCCGCGATGAAGAGCACCATCAACGCGGTGAGGACGTGCTTGCGGTTGAACCGGGTCACCGCGGCGGTGAGGCCGATGGCGCCAACCGCGACACTCAGGGCATAGCCCGAGATCAGCCAGCCGGCTGTCGCCTCGTCGACGCGAAAGTCTGCCGCCACGTCGGGGAGCAGCCCGGCGATGACGAACTCGGTGAGTCCGATGCCGAAGCCGCCGATGGCCAGGGCGAGGAGTGCGAGGGGCATGTCGTGCCTTCCGGCGAAGTGGAGGGTGTGCGGTTTCGTGGTCGTGCGGGTTTCGAGTCGGGGATCCACGCGAGGGTATGCCGCGTGTGCAACTACCAGCGCATGCACCAAGTTAGTTGCAGGCGCGGTTTGTTGCAAATGCGGGCTATGATCGGTGCATGGGAATCGCAGACGACGCCGTCGAGATCCGCGCCCAGGGCTGGCGGACCCTCGCCGCGCTGCACGGGCTGATCGAGTCCTCCCTCGAGCGTGAGCTGACCAGCTCCCACGACCTGTCCGTCGTGGAGTTCACGGTGCTCGACGCCCTGTCGCGCCAGGACGGCTGGCACATGCGGATGTCGCAGCTGGCGAGGGCCGCAGCCCTGTCCAACAGCGCGACCACCCGTCTGGTCAACCGACTGGAGGACCGCACGCTGATCCGCCGCATCCTGTGTGCCGACGACCGGCGCGGCATCTACACCGAGCTCACCCCTGCGGGCGTCACGCTGCTCGACGCTGCCCGCCCGACCCATGACCGGGTGCTCGAGCTGGCGATCCGCCAGGCCGAGGAGACGCCCGAGCTGGCTCCCCTGGTCGACGCCCTGCACCGCCTCCCCGCCCCCGTCACCGTCTGACCTGCGGCCCCCCTGACGACGGGGCAGGATGGCTGGCATGAGTTATCCACCGCCCCTCTATGACGGCACCGCCGGCGAGGTCAGCGCGACCATCCGACTGAGCAGCGCGGCGCCAGATGTGGTCTACCCCAATGGAAACCGGGTCCACTACCTGTCGAGCGGCGACTCGACCGGGCGGCTCTTCGGCCTCTACCGCTGGGAGTTCGCGGGCCCGCCGAGCGGTCCGGACTCGCACTTCCACAAGACCATCGCCGAGTCGTTCTACATCCTGTCCGGCGAGGTCAGCATCTTCGACGGAGCCCGCTGGAACGTCACCCGCGCGGGCGACTACGCGCACGTCCCTCCCGGTGGGCTGCACGGCTTCCGGAACGAGTCAGGACCGGCGTCGATGCTGCTGCACTTCGCTCCCGGCGCACCGCGGGAGGCCTACTTCGAGGGACTGGCCCGCGTCGCCGCCGGCGAGACGATGACCGAGCAGGAGCGCGACGAGTTCATGCGGTACCACGACAACTACTGGGTGGACTGACGACGCCGACGCGGAGGCAACGCAGCGAAGCGAGGCCCGCAGCGTCAAGGAGTCAGGCCCGCAAGCGTGGACTAACCCGACGCCGCCGCGATCTGCAGGCGGACCGCGAGGCGCACGGTCGCGTCGTCGAGGTCGAGGCCCGCGAGGTCGGCGATGCGGGACATCCGGTAGYGCATCGTGTTGGGGTGCACGTGGATCGAGTGCGCGGCGCGCGTGGGAGCGCCCGGGTGGTCCAGCCAGGCGGCGAGCGTCCGCAGGTAGTCGCTGTGGTGCTCGGCGTCGTGGTCCCGCAACACCTCGAGCGGCCCCAGCGGGTCGCCGACCAGCGTGCTCGCTGCACGCGCGATGGTCACCTCCGCCCACACCTCCTCGTGGGTGGCGACCGCAACAGCCGGGCCCACCACGCGGTCGGTCTCCTGCGCCTCGCCTCGCGAGCGCTCCAGCTCCCCCGGCCCGTATGCCGTGCGGCCGGCCCGCGCCGTCAGCGGCACCGCCTCGTCGCGCGCCTGGGCGACCACGGAGCCCAGCCAGACCCAGGTGCCCGGCGACTCGTCCTCGGCAGCCCGCACGACGGCATACACCCGGCCGTCGAGGTCGGCGAGCAGCGGCTGGTTCCACGCGTGGCGACGGCAGACGGACTCCCAGAGGTCGAGCAGCCGGACGGGGTCGCCCTCGCCGCCGAGGGCGACGACGCGCCACGGGCCGGGGGGCAGCCAGTCCTCCGCGCCGGCGACGTTTCCGGAGAGGACCCCACGCAGGCGGTCCGCCGCGACGCGACGCGAGAGGTCGGCCTGCGCGCGCAGCCGCAGCAGGTGCAGTGCGACGACCGAGGAGGTCTGGACCAGCTCGCTGACGAGGGCGGCGGGCGGGCGCTCCTCCACCACCGCCCAGATGGAACCCAGCCACTCACCGCCCGCGCGCACGGGGATGACCAGTCGAGGCTTGGTGCCTCCGGAGGCCGGGACGTAGACCGGCTCCGCCGACCGGGCCAACCGGCGGAAGACTCCTTGGGCGCGCAGGGTCGCGAGCACCTCGTCCGGCACACGCCGGCCCACGATGGTCGACACCCGGGCGGGGTCGGCGAGGTCCTGGCGCGAGGAGTAGGCGAGCACCCGCGACTGGGCGTCCTCGATCGTGACGGGGGCGTCGACGAGCGCGGCGGCCGCGTCGGCGAGGGCGAACAGGTCGTCCTGCACGGGGGCGTCGTCGCGCCGCCCCGGTCCGACTGCCGCCCGGTCGATGACGCCACGCAGCAGCCAGACGAGGTGGGCCCAGGACGCCTGCTCCGCCAGCTCAACCAGGGCGATCCCGCTGCGCCGGGCCCGGTCGCGGACCGTGCGCCTCCGGGCGATGCTCCGTCGCAGCACCACCCCTCCGGCGCCGGCCGAGGCAGCGCGGCGCACGAGGTCGGCCGCGGCCTCGGCCGACTCCACGCCCACTCCCAGCACCAGGTCACCCGGCTGACCCACGATCCCCTGACCCGGTTCGGCGATGGTGAGGTCGTCGACCTCGGCCCCGTCATGCTCCACACCGAGGGCGAGGAGGCCACCGAGGGTGGCCACGAGGTCGGTGACGGCGAGCACCCCTCCAGCATCGCGCGGCTTGTGTTCGGAACACAAGTAGTGAGGTGAGATTCATGCCGCCGGGACAAGGCGGCGTACCCGGTGCACTGTCACGCTCGATGCATGGCTCCCATCACCGCAGCAGGTCTCCCCGTCCCCCAGCGCGTCGCCGTCGTCGGCGCCGGCATGGTCGGTCTGTCGACCGCCTGGTTCCTCCAGGAGCACGGTGTGGAGGTGACCGTCCTCGACCGCGAGGGTGTCGCCGCGGGTTCGTCGTGGGGCAACGCCGGGTGGCTGACGCCGGGAATCGCGACCCCGCTGCCGGAGCCGGCTGTCCTCAAGTACGGCCTGCGCGCCGTGCTGTCGCCGTCCTCGCCGGTCTACGTGCCGCCGAGCGCCGACCCCAAGTTCCTCAAGTTCGTCACCGGGTTCACCAAGAACTCGACGATGAAGCAGTGGAAGAAGGCCATGGGCTCGCTGGTGCCCGTCAACGATCTGTCGCTGGAGAGCTTCGACCTGCTGCGCGACGGTGGCGTCCAGGCCGAGACCCGTGAGGCGAAGTCGTTCCTCGCGTCCTACCGCACCGAGGCCGAGCGGGTGACGCTGCTCGAGGAGATCGAGCACATCCACGCCGCGGGCCAGGACATCGAGTTCGACGCCCTCACCGGCGACCAGGCCCGGGCCATCGAGCCGAGCCTGTCCGACGAGATCGGCGCGGCCATCCTGCTCAAGGGCCAGCGGTTCATCGACCCGGGCACCTACGTCCACGCGCTGGCCGACTCGGTCAAGGCGCGCGGCGGCAAGATCATGGACGCCGCGACCGTGGCCGACATCCGCGACACCGGCACCGGCGTCGTCGTCACCACGGTCGAGGGCTCGGTCGAGGAGTTCGATGCCGCGGTGCTCGCGACCGGCGCCTGGCTCGGCAAGCTCGCGCGTCAGTTCGGCGTCAAGAACGTCGTCCAGGCCGGCCGCGGGTACTCGTTCTCCGTCGCGATCGACCACGTGCCGAACGGCCCGGTCTACTTCCCGGCCCAGCGCGTCGCCTGCACGCCCATCGGTGACCGCCTGCGCGTCGCCGGGATGATGGAGTTCCGCAAGCCCGAGGCCGCGCTCGACCAGCGCCGCATCCAGGCCATCGCCGACGCCGCCCGCCCGCTGCTGCGCGGCGCCGACCTCGACAACCGCCAGGACGAGTGGGTCGGTTCGCGTCCCTGCACCGTCGACGGCCTGCCGCTCATCGGCGCCACCAAGTCGCCGCGCGTGTTCGCCGCGGGTGGCCACGGCATGTGGGGCATCACCCTCGGCCCGGTCACCGGTCGCCTCCTCGCCGAGACCATGGTCACCGGCAAGCAGGTCGAGCAGCTCAAGCCGTTCGACCCGATGCGCTGACCCTCACCTCACCCACCAACGCACTTCACGCACCACCCCACCTCACGCACACCCCCACTTCTGGCCACGGGTGTGGCACGGCGACGGGATCTCCCGCCGTCCGTGCCACCACAGTGGCCAGAAGTCGTTGGCGGGGTTGACGGGGTTGACGGGGTTGACGGGGTTGACGGGGTTGACTGGATACCATAGGGGGGTATGGTGTGTGGCATGAGTGAGAGCGAAACGCACCACGGCTACCACGACCAGAAGGACAGCCACCTCAAGCGGTTGCGGCGCATCGAGGGCCAGGTCCGCGGGTTGCAGCGCATGGTCGAGGAGGACAAGTACTGCATCGACATCCTCACCCAGGTGGCCGCGGCGACCAAGGCCCTGCAGTCGTTCTCGCTCGAGCTGCTGGAGGAACACCTCGGGCACTGTGTCGTCGACGCCGCTCGCAAGGGTGGTCCCGAGGCGCAGGAGAAGGTGCGCGAGGCCTCCGACGCGATCGCCCGGCTCGTCCGGTCCTGACCGCGCCCGCCCCGGGCACCTCCCCGTTTCGAACCCCGCCGCCGAACCCCACCGCCACCGCAAGGAGCACCCCATGAGCACCCAGAACTTCGCCGTCGACGGCATGACCTGCGGCCACTGCGCGAGCGCGGTGACCGAAGAGCTCAAGGCCCTCGACGGCGTCAGCGACGTCCGCGTCGCCCTCGTGGCCGGCGGCACCTCTGCCGTCACCGTGGACGCGACGCGCGAGCTCACCCCGGCTGAGGTGGCGGCTGCCCTCGACGAGGCAGGCAACTACAGCCTCGTGCCGTGAGCGCCCCCACCAGCGTCGAGCTCGTCATCGGTGGCATGACGTGCGCCTCCTGCGCCACCCGGATCGAGAAGAAGCTCAACAAGATCGAGGGCGTCACCGCGACGGTCAACTACGCCACCGAGAAGGCCAGGGTGACCTTTGCCGAAAGCGTCACGACCGACGACCTCCTGGAGACCGTCGAACGCACCGGCTACACGGCCACGCTGCCCGTCGCAGAGCCCGACCGGGCCGCAAGCACGGAGCCGGACCCCACGGCGGCGCTGCGCCACCGGTTGCTGGTCTCCGTCGCCCTGGCACTCCCCGTCGTCGCGATGGCGATGGTCCCCGCGTGGCAGTTCCGCTACTGGCAGTGGGCTTCGCTCACACTGGCCGCACCGGTCGTCTTCTGGGGAGGCTGGCAGTTCCACCGCGCGGCCTGGACCAACCTGCGCCACGGTCAGTCGACCATGGACACCCTGATCTCGGTCGGCACGCTGGCCGCCTTCGGCTGGTCCGTCTACGCCCTGTTCTTCGGCACGGCCGGCACCCCCGGCATGACCCACGCCTTCCGGTTCACCCTCGAGCGCAGCGACGGTGCCGACACGATCTACCTCGAAGCCGCGGCGGGGGTGACCGCCTTCCTGCTGGCCGGGCGCTACGCCGAGGCCCGCGCCAAGCGAGCGTCGGGCGCAGCGCTGCGAGCGTTGCTGCAGCTGGGCGCCAAGGACGTCGCGGTCCTCCGAGGCGACGGCGACGACACCCGCGAGGAACGCCTCCCCGTCGACCAGCTGGCCGTGGGCATGCGCTTCGTCGTGCGCCCCGGCGAGAAGATCGCGGCCGACGGCACCATCGAGCAGGGCACCTCGGCCGTCGACGCCTCGATGGTCACCGGCGAGTCGGTGCCGGCAGAGGTGGGCCCTGGCGACCCCGTCGTCGGCGCGACCGTCAACGCCGGCGGCCGCCTCGTCGTGCGCGCGACCCGGGTCGGCGCGGACACCCAGCTCGCCCAGATGGCCCGGCTCGTGGAGGACGCCCAGAACGGCAAGGCCGATGTGCAGCGCCTCGCCGACCGTGTCTCCGGGATCTTCGTGCCCGTCGTCATCGCCCTGTCCGCCGGCACCCTCGTCGCCTGGGTTGCCATCGGCGGTGGCTGGACCGCCGCCTTCACCGCGGCGGTCGCGGTGCTGATCATCGCCTGCCCGTGCGCCCTGGGCCTCGCGACCCCGACGGCGCTCATGGTCGGCACGGGGCGCGGCGCCCAGCTCGGCCTGCTCATCCGGGGACCCGAGGTCCTCGAGTCCACCCGTCGCGTCGACACCGTCGTGCTCGACAAGACCGGCACCGTCACCACGGGTCGGATGGCGCTGACCGACGTGGTGCCCGCCGACGGCCAGGTCGCGGCGGAAGTCCTGCGCCTGTCCGGGGCGCTCGAGGACGCCTCCGAGCACCCCGTCGCCCGCGCCATCGCCGTCGCCGCGCACGAGGCAGGCAGGGTTCCCGCCGTGGAGGGTTTCACCAGCACCGAGGGCCTCGGCGTCCACGGCACCGTCGAGGGCCACGCCGTCGTGGTGGGCCGGCCGCGTCTGCTGGCCGACTGGTCGGTGCCCGTCCCCGCCGACCTCGGGTATGCCGTGAGCTCGGCTCAGCAGCGCGGCGGCACTGCCGTGGTGGTCGCCTGGGACGGCGTCGCCCGGGGGGTCCTCGTCGTCGCCGACACCGTCAAGGACAGCTCGGCCCAGGCCGTCCGCGAGCTGAAGGCGCTGGGCCTGCACCCGATCCTGCTCACTGGTGACAACGAAGCCGCCGCACGCGAGATCGCGGGCCAGGTCGGCATACAGGACGTCGTCGCGGACGTGCTGCCCCAGGACAAGGTCGACGTCGTGAAACGCCTTCAGGCCCATGGGAAGACGGTCGCCATGGTCGGCGACGGGGTCAACGATGCCGCAGCCCTCGCCCAGGCCGATCTCGGCCTGGCCATGGGCACGGGGAGCGACGTGGCCATCGAGGCGAGCGACCTGACGCTCGTGCGCGGCGACCTCCGGTCGGCCCCCGACGCGATCCGGCTGGCCAGGCGGACGCTGGGCATCATCAAGGGCAACCTGTTCTGGGCCTTCGCCTACAACGTCGCCGCGATCCCGCTCGCTGCGCTCGGCCTGCTCAGTCCGATGATCGCCGGTGCCGCCATGGCGCTGTCCTCGGTGTTCGTCGTGACCAACAGCCTGCGCCTGCGCGGGTTCCAGCCCACTCCCTGAGGCCGTCGGCGCGCGCGGAGTAACCTTTGCTAGCAAAGGTTCCTCGGGAGGGAGGGGTGGCAGGATCGGGGGGTGAGCGCCGACCTGCGTGCCCTGCTGAGGTCCGCCCTCCTGCCCGCGATGCGTGCGGGTGACGCGGACACGGTCGCCGTCGTGCGCTCGGCCCTGGCTGCCATCGCGAACGCGGAGGCCGTGCCGGCCCCCTCCGCGTCCCCGGTCGGGGAGGGACCAGTCGCCGGAGCCGCGATCGGGGTCGGCTCCACGGAGGCACTCCGTCGCGAGCTCACGCCCGAGGAGGTGCGCGAGGTCGTGGAGCGGGAGAGGCTGGACCGCGTGCACGCGGCGGAGGAGTCAGAGGCCGGCGGGCTCGGGGAGTATGCCGCGCGGCTGCGGACCCAGGCCGCCGTCCTCGCCTTCATCCTCGACAGAACCGCCTGACTGCGTGGTCAGGCAGTGAGGGCCACGTCTCGGCGGCGCAGCGACCAGGCCAGCATCGACAGCCCGCCCACCGGGATCTCCATGCCGAAGATGAACGCCCGGTAGAGCAGTACGCCCGCGGCGGCAATGGCTGGTTCGCCGTGGAAGGCCACCAGCGCCCCGGTCATCCCCAGCTCGACGATGCCGGTCGCACCGGGTGTGATCGCCACCATGGTCAGGATGCGTTCGACGGCGAAGGCTGCCCCGACGACGGCTGGGTGCACGTCGGCCCCGACCACGCGCAGACAGGCCCACAGCAGCACGGCCTGCAGCGCGGCATACGCGAGCTTGGCACCGACCATCCGGCCCCAGCCGGCGGCCACCAGCCCGGCACTCTCGCGGCGGAACGACGCCGCCCGCTCGGCATACCCCTCGTCGGCGACGGGAAGGAACCGCACCCGCGCGACCACGCGGTCGGCGAGGCGGCCCAGCCAGCGCACGGCACGGTCGTCGCGCGCAACCAGCCACACGGCGGCGACGCTGCCGGTGAGCAGACCCAGCCCGATGTAGGCGGCGGTGCTGACACTGCTGGACACCTCGACGCCGGCCACACCGAGCCAGCAGAGCGCCAGACCGGGCAGGACGAACTTGAGCAGGGTGTCGACGAGGTTGGTCAGGACGGCCCACCGGGCGAAGGCCGGTGACTCGAAGCCCCACGACCGCGCCATCCGCCAGTTGGCCACCGTGCCCGCGGCGCCGCCGAGGGGCAGCAGGTTGGAGACGAAGGAGCCGGTGAGGTTGAGCATGAGGGCCCGTCGGTGCGACAACCCGGGCATGGCGGCGGTCAGGGCCGGGGTGTGCACCCACAGCCCTGCGATCCACAGCAGTGCGAGGACGGCCAGCTGCCCGATCGACAGGCCCTTGAGCGCGGTGGCGATGTCGACCCACTCGGCACCGGCCACCTTGGGCAGGGCGAGCGCCACGATGCCGGTGGCGAGGGCCCCGGAGACGAGCAGCTTGGCGGCCCCCCTCCCGCCGCGACCGCCCCCCGGGGCGCGGCGGGCGACCCGGACCCGCGCGGTCAACGGCCGCAGTGGTGCGGTCAGTGCCGTCGGCGGGAGCAGCTCGGTGTGGAGGGCCATGCCTGAAACCGTCCCTTGAACGGGCCACCCACCACATCAGGCAAGGTACCTAGATGACCCCCGGAACCTGACTAGTCATCTCAGGGTCGACCCTGAGCCGGCTGACCCCCTCGGGACGACATAGCAGCGCCCCGGACAGCCTAGTGGATGTGCTGTTGCCAGTCGGCGGGAACCGCGCCCGCAGGGCCGGGAGTCGGCTGGTCCAGAGGGTGGTGCAGCGGCTCGGCCAGCTGCGGGCCCACGAACCCCCTGCCCTCACCGAAGTCCCAGAACCAGTCCTCCCCCGGCTCGAACGACCGGATCACGGGGTGGCCCGTCTCCTCGTAGTGGTGCGACGCATGCTGGCTCGGGGAGGTGTCACAGCAGCCGATGTGGCCGCACAGCGCACAGCGGCGCAGGTGGACCCACCACCCTTGTGCTGCAAGGCATTCCACGCATCCGTCGCCGCTCGGGCCGACCTGCGGGTCGATGCCCGTCCGCTGCTGTGCCATCAGCCACCTCCGTCCGCCCAAGGTACCTGCGCAGGACCGGCGCCGCTCCCTCGAGCGCGGGGCCTACCGTGAGGCCATGGCACGACCCACCCCTGAACCCACGTCGTCCGGCCAGGAGTCGGTCTGGGACTACCCGAGGCCGCCTCGCGTCGAGTCCAGCGCGGAGGCCGTCGAGGTGTGGCTCGGTGGCGTGCGGATCGCGCGGACGACGGCGTCGTGGCGCGTCCTGGAGACCAGCCACCCCCCGACCTACTACCTGCCACGCGACGCCTTCGCCGACGGTGCGCTCCGCCCGACCGAGGGAGCGTCATGGTGCGAGTGGAAGGGTCAGGCGTCCTACGTCGACCTGGTCGCAGGCGGCGTGGTCGCCCCGCGCGCCGCGTGGTTCTACCCACGGCCGACACCGGGCTTCGCCGTGATCACGGACGCCGTGGCGGTGATGCCGGGGCAGGTGGACCGGTGCGTCGTGGACGGCGAGGTCGTCCGCCCCCAGGCCGGAGGCTTCTACGGCGGGTGGATCACCGACCGCGTCGTCGGCCCGTTCAAGGGCGGACCCGGCACCCACGGGTGGTGACGGGGCGCGTCCACTGAGGACCGGTGGTCGCCTCGTCGTCAGTCGCGCCCCCGCGCGTCGTCCAGTGCCTGCTGAGCGGTATGCCGCGTGGCCTCGGCCTGCTTGCGCGCCCGGACCGCGTCGGTGACCGCCTCCAGCGCGCGTTCGTCGGCCTCCCGGGCCTTGGTGAGCTGGCGCTCGACGACGGCCAGCCGCTCCCGCGTGTCCTCCGCCCGTTGGCGTGCCGCGTCGACGGCTGCCTGTGCGTCGGCGAGCTGGCGCTCGGCCAGGGTCAGCGCCTCCTCGAGGTCCTCGGCGGACGGAGCCTCGGCGCCGTCGCCGCCACTGCGGGCGTCGCCGTCCTCGCCGTCCTGCCAGTCCTGTCCCGAGCCGTCGGTGGAGTCGGCGTCACCGGCGCCCGGACCCCGGCCACGAACCCGAGCCCGTCCCTGTCCCTGACCCTGACCGCGACCCCCCGGGAGGATGGTCAGGATCGCTCCCCCCGCCGTGCGCGCCACGGCCTCGGCGAGGTCGACCWCGCCGAACCCGCTGTAGGACAAGGCCCGCGTGAGCTGCCCGGACGTCACGGCGGCGGAAGCGCGCTCGTCGGCGAGTGCGGCGATTGCCGTCGCGCGGACGTCCTGCTGGGCGGCCGCGCTGAGGCTGCGGCCCGACCCGCCCACGGCCTCGGAGGCGGCGCGGACGAAGGAGTCCACGGCGGCGTCTCGATCACCGCGCATGGCCGTGAGGGACCCCGTGTCCATGCGCGACTGCGCGGCCCGCATCTGCACGCCGAGGTCGGTCAGTGCCGACACCACGTCCGGAGCCGTGCGCGCCGTGAGGTTGACCGCCCAGGCCGCGAGGCTGGGCTTGCGGAGCTTGCCGATCTCGGCCGCCGCCTCGGCCTCGCCGGCCGCCTTGGCGGCGGCGACCAGCGCGGACCTCGCAGCCATGAACTCGTCGGGCGCGGCGGCATACAGGCTCTGCATGGCGGTGGCGAGGTGATCGCTCACCGGTGTCTCGTCAGGCAACCTGGCCCTCCAGTCCCAGCAAGCGGGCACCGTTGTGCCACAACACCTTTCGCATCCACTCGTCACCCAGCCCAAGACGGTGAAGGGCCTCGATCTGGTGGGCGTACGGATAGGGGATGTTGGGGAAGTCCGTGCCCAGCACCACGCGGTCACCGAGGGCCGCGAGCCGCTCGACGTAGGCCGCGGTCAGCGGCGCGAACTGGTTGCTGAAGTCGGTGCCGGCCATCGTCGTGTCGAGGTGCATGCGCGGGAAGGTCTCGGCCAGGTCCGCGAACGCGTCGTACTCGTCCATGCCGAGGTGCGCGATGACCAGGGTCAGCTCGGGGTGCCGGTCGAGGACCGCCGCCACCGCCTTGGGGCCCGTGTAGGCGCCCTCCTTGGGGGCCGACCCGGCATGCAGCACGACCGGCGCACCGGCCCGCTCCAGCGCGTCCCAGGCCGGGTCGAGCAAGGGGTCCTCAGGGCTGTAGCCGCCCACCTGGACGTGCATCTTGAACAGCCGTGCGCCCGACTCCAGCGACCGTTCCACCTGCTCCCCGACCCCTGGCTCGGGGAAGAGCGTGGCGCAGTGGACGGCGCCGTCGACCCGGGCGGCGAAGTCGGCGCACCAGTCGTTGAGCCAGGCCGCCATGCCGGCCTTGTGCGGGTAGACCAGCGCCGGGATGGCCCGGACACCGAGCGCACGGAGGGTCTCGAGTCGCGTCGCCTCGTCGTCGCGGTAGTGGATCGGCCACGGCTGGCCGTAGTTGCGCTCGGCCTCGTCGAAGTAGGCCCACACCTTGGCGAGCATCGGCTCGGGCAGGAAGTGCACGTGGATGTCGGCCAGACCGGGCACCCCGAGCGCCTGCCAGTAGGCCGGGACGTCCGCGTCGGCGCGCGGTGCGGTGAGCAGCGACGGAGGTGACGGGGTCACGGTGGCGACGCTACGGCATACCCGCCGATGAGTTTGCGCGCCGGCGGCGGTCAACACGGGTAGGACGCGGGCCACCACCCGCACCACCGAGCCGACCCACCACGAAAGGAGCACGTCATGCCACGCCAGTACGTCTGCCTGTGGTTCGACCGACAGGCCCAGGACGCCGCGGAGTTCTACACGTCGGTGTTCCCCAGCTCGACCATCGGAACGATCGCCCGCTATCCCGAGGGAAGCGGTGAGCGCGCCGGCGAGGTGCTGACGGTGGGCTTCGAGCTCGACGGGGTGCCGTACGTGGCGCTCAACGGCGGGCCGCAGTTCACCTTCGACGAGGCGGTCTCGATCACGATCGACTGCAAGGACCAGGCCGAGATCGACCGGTACTGGGAGGCCCTCACGGCCGACGGCGGGCAGGAGGGTCCCTGCGGCTGGCTGAAGGACAGGTTCGGCCTGTCCTGGCAGGTCGTCCCCGAGAACTGGGACGAGATCGCGAGCGGCGACCCCGACCGCGCCGCCAAGGTCTTCGCCGCGATGATGACGATGCACAAGCTCGACATCGCCGCTCTCGAGGCCGCCGGCAACGCCTGACCACGGGGTCGGCAACGCCTGACCAGGGGGTTGGCAACGCCTGACCACGGGGTTGGCAACGCCTGACCACTCGGCCGGCGACACCTGACCGGCCCTCCCACCTGCAGCGATGCCGCACCCGCCGAAAAGGGCGTGTGGGCTGTCGGTCCGCAGGTCTAGGATTTTTACTGCGTCACGCACCGTCGCGGGGGGCGCGACGACTCATACCTTTTCCGAGAGGACTCCTTGTGTCTGCACCTGCCACGACACCCGTGGTCTACCCCGAGAAGATCGATGCCGCCGTCCTGAAGGTCGCTGGCGTCGTCGTCCTCGGGGCCATCATGTCGATCCTCGACATCACCGTCGTCAACGTCGCGCTGCGCACCTTCCAGACGGCCTTCGGCGGCGAGCCGCTCGCCTACTCGACCGTCGCCTGGACGGTCACCGGCTACACGCTCGCCCTCGCCACGGTCATCCCGTTGTCGGGCTGGGCGGCCGACCGCTTCGGCACCAAGCGTCTCTACATGCTGGCGATCCTGCTGTTCACCCTCGGCTCGGTCCTGTGCGCCGCGGCCACGTCGATCGGCATGTTGATCGGCTTCCGGGTCCTGCAGGGTCTCGGCGGCGGCATGCTGATGCCGCTCGGCATGACGATCATGACCCGCGCCGCCGGCCCCGCCCGGATGGGCCGCCTGATGGCCAYCCTCGGCGTGCCGATGCTGCTCGGCCCGATCTTCGGCCCCATCCTCGGTGGCTGGCTGATCGACCACTTCAGCTGGCACTACATCTTCCTGATCAATGCGCCGATCGGGCTCGTCGCCCTCGTCTACGCCCAGTTCGCACTGGCCAAGGACAACCCGCAGCCCTCCGAGTCGTTCGACTTCGTCGGCATGCTCATGATGAGCCCCGGCCTCGCCCTGTTCCTCTACGGCGTCTCGTCGATCCCGGGCCAGGGCGGCATCGGCCACGCCAAGGTGCTCGTCCCGGGCTTCGTCGGCCTGGCGCTGATGGTCGCGTTCGTCCTCTACAGCTTCCGGCCCAAGCACCCGCTGCTCGACCTGCGACTGTTCAAGAACCGCAACCTCACCGTCTCTGTCATCACGATGTTCATCTTCGCGGCGTCGTTCTTCGGCGGGCTGCTGCTCGTGCCCCAGTTCCTCCAGCAGGTGCAGGGTGAGACGCCGCTCAACGCGGGCTGGCTGGTCGCACCGCAGGGCGTCGGCGCCATGCTCACCATGCCGATCGCCGGCACCTTGGTGGACAAGTTCCCCGTGGGGCGGATCGTGCCCTTCGGACTGGTGCTCATCATCGGGGGCATGTTCGCCCTGACCCAGATCGAGGCCGACTCCTCGCACTGGGGCTTCATCATCCCGGTGCTGTTCGTCATGGGGCTGGGTATGGGCGGCACGATGATGCCCATCTTCACCACCGCCCTGAAGACGCTCACCCACCACGAGGTGGCCCGTGGGTCGACCCTGCTCAACATCACCCAGCAGATCGCGAGCTCTGTCGGCGTCGCCCTGTTCTCGGTGGTCCTGACCAACGCCCTCAAGGACAACCCGCCGTCCAGCCCGGCGCAGGCACCGGTCGCGGCTGCGGGCGCGTTCGCCCACACCTACTGGTGGGCCGCGATCCTGGTGAGCCTGACCCTCATCCCGGCGTACTTCCTGCCACGCAAGCAGGAGAAGTCGCACCTGCTCGACGACCAGGGAGTGCCGCCTGTGGTGGTCCACTGACGTGGACCTCACGGCCCTCGTCCGCAGGGTCATCGACATCCAGCGCATCGGCGTCCGACCCACCGGGTTGGGCGCCGATGCGCATGCCGGCGCCATTCTCTTGGCGTCTGGCCAGGTCGGAACAGCCCTGCTGGACTTGCCCTGTCGGAAGGGGCTCCGAGCCACTAGGTTCAGCGTGTGGCCGTCGACCCCGACCCGTCGCCCTGGTGGCGCTCCGCTGTCATGTACCAGGTGTACCCGCGCAGTTTCGCCGACGGGAACGGCGACGGTGAGGGCGACCTGCAGGGCCTGCGGGCCAAGCTTCCCTACCTCGCCGAGCTCGGTGTCGACGGGCTCTGGATCTCGCCGTGGTTTCCCTCGCCGATGGCTGACGGCGGCTACGACGTCAGCGACTTCCGCGGCATACACCCGATGTTCGGGTTCCTGGAGGACGCGGACGCGGTGCTGAGCGAGGCGCGGGCGCTGGGCCTACGGGTCATCATCGACCTCGTCCCCAACCACACCTCCGACCAGCACCCGTGGTTCCTCGCAGCGCTGGCTGCTGGGCCGGGGTCGTCGGAGCGCGCGCGCTACTTCTTCCGCGACGGCCGCGGAGACGACGGCGACGAGCCCCCGAACAACTGGATCAGCGCGTTCGGCGGCCCGGCCTGGACGCGGATCGTGGAGGCGGACGGTTCGCCCGGGCAGTGGTACCTGCACCTGTTCGCCCCCGAGCAGCCCGACCTCGACTGGAGCAACCAGGAGGTGCTGGCCGACTTCGACGACGTGCTGCGGTTCTGGTTCGACCGCGGCGTCGACGGCCTGCGGATCGACGCGGCGCCGGCCATGTCCAAGAAGGCGGGGCTCCCCGACGCCGACTACGGCGGGGTGCTGCAGTTCCGCACCGTCGACTGGGACGACAACCCGCACTGGGACGTCGACACGGTGCACGACATCTTCCGTCGCTGGCGAGCCATCGCCGACACCTACGACGGCGACCGGGCGTTCGTGGCCGAGGCCGTCGTCAGCACCCCGGAGCGGCTGGCCAACTACCTGCGGCCCGACGAGATGCACACCGCGTTCAACTTTCCCTACCTCAAGGGGCCGTGGGAGGCAGGGCCGCTGCGCGAGGTCATCGACGCGACCCTGTCGTCGTTCGCGCCGATCGGGGTGCCCTCGACCTGGGTGCTGACCAGCCATGACGAGATCCGCCCCGTCACCCGCTACGGCCGGCCGACCACCAGCTCGTACTTCATCAGCGACGGGGAGGGCGAGGTCTCCGACCTGGCGCTGGGGACGCGACGTGCGCGAGCAGCCGCGATGCTCATGCTCGCGCTCCCCGGAGGTGCGTACATCTACCAGGGCGAGGAGCTCGGGCTACCCAACGTCGACGACCTGCCCGACGAGGTGCTGCAGGACCCGATGTTCCTGCGCAGCGGCGGGGTGATGCGCGGGCGCGACGGCTGCCGGGTGCCGCTGCCGTGGAGCGGGCAGGAGCCGCCGTTCGGCTTCTCCCCCGACGGCGTCACGCCCTGGCTGCCGCAGCCGCAGTCGTGGAGCGCCCTCACCGTCGAGGCCCAGGACGGCGACCCCGCGTCGATGCTGGCGCTCTACCGCGAGGCGTTGCGGCTGCGCCGCGAGACCGATGGCTTGTCTGCCGCGGGGCTGGCGTGGCGCGAATCCCCACGCGACGTCCTCGACTTCGACCGCGGCGGGGCGCTGCGCTGCGTGGCCAACCTGTCGGGGACGCCCGTCGAGCTGCCCGTGGACCAGGTGTTGCTGTCGAGCATCCCGCTCGAGGACGGCCTGCTTCCCACCGACGCGACCGCCTGGCTCCGCCCCTAGGCCGACTTCTGGCCACTGGTCACGCGGGAGCGTCCGTGTCGAGCGTGCTCATGCGACACCAGTGGCCAGAAGTCGGGGTCGAGCTGGGGCTCTAGGCCGGGGTGCCGGCGATGTTGACCATCCAGCCGATGCCGAACTGGTCGGTACACATGCCGAACTCGTCGCCCCACATCTGCTTCTCGAGGGGGACCTGCACCTGCCCACCGGAGGACAGCTTGTCCCAGTAGCCACGGAGCTCGTCGGCGTCGTCGCCGGAGAGGCTGACCGCGATGTTGGTGCCGGGGTTGTGGTCCATGCCTGGCGGGGTGTCGGCCGCCATGATCCGGAAGCCGGACGGGGTCTCGAGGTTGCCGTGCATGACGCCGTCGGCGCCCGGCTGGCTGGGGTCGCCGTACTCCCCGAACGTGTTCACCGTCAGCTCGCCGCCGAAGGTCTCCTGGTAGAACTCCAACGCCTGGCGGGCGTTGTCCTTGAACGAGATGTAGGGGTTGAGGATCGAGGCCATGACGCGCTCCTGCGTGAGAAGGGAGGGATGCTTCGCAGACTAGCGCCGGCGGGTGACACCGTCAGGTGGCGGCAGGAACCGACCGGTGTCGGGCACGAACGCCCGGCCGATCAGACGGCGCGGAGCTTCTCGAGCCTGGCCCGCAGGGCCGCCTCGCGATGCGCGTTGCCGTGCAGGGCGAGGTACCGGGTGCCGTAGACCGCGAGCAGCGCGTCGTCGAGGCGACGAACCGCGCCAGCCGGGTAGCGGTAACCCATCCGGGCGTTGATCCCCTCCAGGTCGATCGAGGACAGCAGGCCGGAGAGCTCGTCGAGCGAGGTGATGCCGAGCTCCAGGAGCAGCCCCGAGATCCAGGCGTAGTGGTCGGTGCGCGACCATCCGGCCTCCTGGAACTGGCCTGCGAGGAACGTCGCGAGGTCCGAGGCGCTGATCCTCGGGTCGTCCTCGTCGACCTTCAGCCGCTGGCCGCCCATCGTCGCCTGCAGGGTGTCGCGGATCTCGGAGAACTCCCGGTCAGCCAGCTCCAGCAGTCCCGCCGCGAGCGTGAACCGGCGGTCGAGGTCGGGCACGTGCTCCTCGGGAATGGTGCCCTTGTAGCGCACATCGTGCTCGAACTCGGCCCACGCGTGCTGGAGGATCGTGCGCACCTGCACCGAGGCGCTGCGCCCCTTCAACGGTTCGTATGCCGCGGGCACGCCCTTGACGGGGTCGACCGCCACGAGCAGGTGACGGCTGGAGTAGCCGAACCGGCCCTGCCGGGCCGTCTCGCGCCCCATGTCGCGGTCGTCCAGGACGCTGAACTGGTCGGACAACAGCCCCGCCACGGCGTCGACGTCGCCGTGCAGGTAGGTCACGACGCGGACCCCGACCTGGTCGGTGATCTCGGTGAGCGGGTCCGCGTAGACCTGGTCACCGTCGACGGTGCGGCCCGCCTTGGCGGCGAAGGACGCGACCGACTTGGCGCGACCGGTGACGCTGACGTAGTTGATGCCGGCGTCGTCGAGCAGCGAGGTGACGAGCGCGACGAACTGTTCCGCGTGCACCCGCAGGCCGGGCTGCAGCGCGGCATACTCCTGCACCGCGTCGTGCACGCTGATGGGTTGGGGACGCGCGGCCTCGTCGCTCACGCTGCACAGGGTATGGGGCCGGGACTGCGCCCCGCAGGCACGGGAGTCCGCGCGAGACGCCCTGCATTGCCCCAGACGTCTGGGGCAATGCATGGCGTGCGGCCAGCGCGACCGTGGCGGTGCCGCGCGAGAGGCTGGACCTACTGTCCGGTGCGGCCGTCGATCCGTTCGCGGATGAGGTCGGCGTGGCCGCAGTGCCGCGCGTACTCCTCGATCAGGTGCACCAGGAGCTCCCGCAGCGAGATCGGGCCGCGGGTCGGGTGGGTGCTCATCAGCTCGAGCGACTCGGCGCGGTCGACGAACGCCTCGGCGTAGGCGACCTCCTCGCGCCAGGACCGCCAGGCCTCGGCGACCACCTCGTCGTCCGCGACCGCTCCGTCGAAGTCGGCGTCGCGATCCTCGTCCTTGCCCCACAGCCGGGGCACGACCTCGCCGGCCATGGTGATCCGGAACCAGGCGTGCTCGACCGCGGCCAGGTGCCGGAGCAGCCCCAGCATCGACATGGTGGACGGATCGACCGACCGACGGGCCAGCTGCTCGGCGTCGAGACCGTCGCACTTCATCCCGAAGGTCAGCCGGAAGTGACGCAGGTAGTCCAGCAGGACGCTGCGCTCGTCGGTCGCCGCGGTGCTCGCCGCCTCACGGGGGTCATCCTCGGGGTCGACCCACATGTCCGGGTATTTCTGCGCCTTCGAAGTCATGGGCTCGATCATGTCCGGCCCGGTCAGGCCGCACCAACTCCATTTCGGGCGCGGGCGGCCCCGGCGCGGGCGGCGTCGGCCCGGGCGGCCTGAGCGCGGGCGGCGCCGCGCCGGATCTCGCGACGCAGGTCCCACAGGTAGTGGTCGAAGTCGACCTCCATCGTGTGCCGCACCGAGGCGTAGAACTGGCGCCGGTTGCGCTCGTGGTCCGCCCGCATCTGGCGACGGACCTCACTGTCCGGCGGTGGCGCATACCTGCCCGTGAGCCGTTCGGCGACCCACTCCCCCCTGGGCCTGGGCCAGGGGCATGACCGCGCCCACCGGCTGGGCGAGCCCGATGAAGTAGAGCCCGGGCAGATCGGGGTGGACGGTGCGCTTCCACAACGGCAGCTCGTTGTCCTTGGCCGCGACGAGCGCGGGGTCGAGGAACGGGAAGGTGACGTTGTAGCCCGTGGCCCAGACGATGAGGTCGGCCGGCACCCGGACCCCGTCGACGAAGACCACGTGGTCGCCGTCGAGGCGCTCGATCGCCGGCCTCGGGGTCACCCGGCCGGTGCAGAGGGCGTCGCGGATGCCTTCGGACTGGACGGGGTGGGACTGGCCCGGCTTGTGGCGGGGCTGCGGCAGACCAAGTTTCGCGACGTTGCCGGAGAGGATCGTCCCCAGTCGCAACTTCATGGCCGTGGCCCACCAGGGCAGCCACGCCGGCAGCACCGCCTGGTCTGTCGGGCGCCCGAGGGCGAACTTGCGCAGCACCCACTGACCGCGACGCTGCGAGAGGTTGGCTGAGCGGGCCACCCGTCCGGCCTCGACGCTGATATCAAGCGCCGAGTTGCCAGAACCCACCACGACCACGTCGCGCCCCGCCAGCTGCTCGGCGGAGCGGTAGTCGTGCGCATGGATCTGCTCGCCGTCAAAAGCCCCTGGGTATGCCGGGTGGGGCCATCGCGGGTCCCAGTGGTGGCCGTTCGCGACGAGCACCGCGTCGTAGTCACGGACCTGGTCGCCGTCGGGTCCGGTCGTGCGGACCTGCCACGTGTCACCGGCGCCCAGGGCCACGTCGGTCACCGTGGTGTCGAACGTGATCCGGTCGCGGAACCCGAAGTGGTCGACGTAGGCGTTGAAGTAGGTGGCGACCTGGTCGTGCCGGGCATACGGCGGGTAGTCGCGTGGCATCGGGAAGTCGGAGAACGCCATCCGCGGGCCGGAGGTGTTGATCTCGAGCGTCTCGTAGCACGCCGACAGGCCGTTGGGGTTGTCTAGCACCCAGTTGCCGCCGATGACACTGCCGCGCTCGAAGCAGTCGAACGGGACGCCAGCGGCATACAGCGCCTTGGCAGCGGCCAGGCCCGAGGACCCAGCGCCGATCACGCACGCTCGCGGCAGGGACGGGTCTGCGGGGATCGGTGCGGTGACTGCTGGGGCGAGGTCGCGCTGCCTGACGAGGTAGGGCATCAGGCGATCATGGCAGCAGCCCGGTTCGCGCTGGGAGGCGGCCGGGTTACCCTCGGTGACCATGCGGCATACGGTCTGGTTGGCAGTGGCCTGCCTCGCGCTCGGCGCGTGCGCGGGCACCGAGGACGCGCCCCGGGCGGCAACCGCGACGTCCACCAGCACGACGTCGGCCTCGACGAGCAGCACGACCACGAGCTCCACGACGACCACGGCGACGCCCCGGACCACCACCAAGACCAAGGCCCCGACCGTGAAGCCGAGGCCCGCCCCCTCGCCGTCCGCACTCAGGACCAGCCTCAAGGGGGATCCCAACGACGCGTTCGCGTTCGCCCCGATCAGCGACCCGGGCAACGTCATCGTCGAGGGGTCGGTCTCGAGCTACAAGGCCTGGTCGACGTCCAAGGTGCTGGTGGTCGCCGCCTTCCTCGACGCCGCGTGCGACGGCGACCCGGCCAGGGCGACCGCCCAGCAGAAGCGATGGGTGACCGCCGCCCTCACCGCCTCCGACGCGAACGCGGTGGTGGCGCTGCGTGACGCCATCCCCGGTAGCCCCGGAGCGGCCATCAACCGGGTCCTGCGGTCCATCGGCGACACCCGCACCGTGGCCCCTGACACGTCTCAGGGCGGGATGCAGTGGACCATCCGCGAGCAGGTGCGCTTCATGGCCGCGCTGAGCGCCGGACGAGTGGTGTCGAAGTCGTCCAGCTCCTACCTCCTCTCGTCGATGCGACCGATCACGGCGCACCGGTGGGGTCTGGGGAGCATCGGCGCCGGGCCGTTCAAGGGTGGCTGGCTGCGCAGCGACACCGTCACCCGCCAGATGGGGATCGTCGACGGGTATGCCGTGGCGATCATCACCGATGCGCAGGGCCCGGCCGTGCTGCAGAGCGACGGCGACTCGGCCCACGTCGCACAGATGAACTACCTCGCGAAGATCCTCGAGCGGCGACTGGCGCTGGAGTCCGGACGCAGTTGAGGCGGCCAGTCGGCGCCCGCGGTTAGGGTGCCGAGGTGACCGAGATCGTGCTGTCCCGCGCGGAGGCGCGACGCATCGCGGTGCGGGCGCAGCTGCTCGATGCCCCGCGGCCGACGGACCTGCTCGACGTCGTGCGGCGCCTGGGTGCGGTCCAGGTCGACCTGACGGCGGCGGTCGCGCCCAGCGCGGATCTCGTGTGCTGGAGCCGCCTGGGCGGCCGCTACGCGCTGGGCGACCTCGACGAGCTGTTCCAGGAGCGGGCGGTGGTCGAGCTGAGGGGCTTCCTGCGGCCTGCCGAGGACATGTCCCTCTTCCGCGCCGAGATGGCCCGGTGGCCCGGCCCCGAACCGCTTCGCGACTGGCAGATGGACGTCGCCGAGTGGGTGTCGGCCAACGACGACTGCCGCCTCGACATCCTCGAGCAGCTCGAGTCGGAGGCACCCCTGTCGGCCCGTCGCCTGCCCGACTCGTGCGTGGTCCCGTGGCGGTCGAGCGGATGGACCAACAACAAGAACACCCAGCGGATGCTCGACTTCATGGAGGCCCGTGGTGAGGTGGCCGTCGTGAGCCGCGAGGGGCGCGAACGGCAGTGGGACCTGGCGCGTCGGGTCTTCCCCGACAGCGCGGCCGTGCCGGTGGACGTTGCCCTTGGCGAGCGCGCCCGGCGGCGGCTGGCCGCACTCGGACTGGCTCGCGAGAAGGCGGTCGAGGCTCCGGGAGAGCCGAACGACGTGGGGCAGGTCGGCGAGGTGGCGTTCGTGGATGGCCTGCGCGGAGCCTGGCGTGTCGACCCCCTGCAGCTGGAGCGCCTCGGTGAGCCGTTCGTCGGGCGCACGGTCTTGCTGTCGCCCTTGGACCGGATGGTGTTCGACCGCAAGCGGATGGCCGAGCTCTTCGAGTTCGAGTACCAGCTCGAGATGTACAAGCCCGCTGACAAGCGCCGGTGGGGCTACTGGGCGCTGCCGATCCTGCACGGGGACCGGCTCGTCGGAAAGGTCGACGCGGCGGCCGACCTGGCGGCAGGAGTGTTGCGCGTCGATGCGGTTCACGAGGACGCGCCCTTTCCTGCCGCGCTGCGGGCCGCGGTCGACGCCGAGATCGCGTCGCTCGCGAACTGGCTCGGCCTGGCTGTCGCCCGCTGAGGTCCCTCGGCCCGTCAGAGCCTCGGGCCGTCAGAGCCTCGGACCGCAGGATCAGTCGCGCAGGCGCAACGGTGCTCCGACGGCGTGCAGGTGGCGGACCACGTCGGCGTAGGAGGAAGGCGCCGACGCCTCGACGTAGCTCACGCCGTTGCGGTCGCAGAACGAGCGCACGATCACCTGCGCCCTGGGAAGGTTCGCGCGCGGCATGCTCGGGAAGAGGTGGTGCTCGATCTGGTAGTTCAGCCCGCCGAGGGCCCAGTCGACCACCGGGCCACCGCGGATGTTGCGGGACGTGAGCACCTGGCGCAGGAACGGGTCCGCCTCGTCGGCCTTGGACAGCACGGGCA
This sequence comes from Pedococcus sp. P2_E5, assembly GCF_056403895.1. NCBI lineage: Bacteria > Bacillati > Actinomycetota > Actinomycetes > Micrococcales > Intrasporangiaceae > Pedococcus > Pedococcus sp. P2_E5. The sequence continues at coordinate 45,777 of NZ_JBFUEP010000007.1, read as the reverse complement.
TGCCCTTGTGGTTGGGGGCGAAGGACACCCCGAGGTAGAGGCCGCGCAGCCCTTGGTGGACCGCGACGAAGACCAGGCCCTGCGCCCACGTCATGGTGGCCACCACGAGCGAGACGTAGGCCACCGTGTGGAAGCCGATCAAGAGCAGTTCGGTCGACCGGTAGCGAAAGCCTGGGCGGACCAGGGTGCGGATGCCGGCGACATAGAGGTTCGCGGCCTCGAAGGTGAGCATGGGGAAGAAGAGCCACGCCTGGTACCTGGTGACCGTCGCGGCCAGCCCCCGGCGCCCGATCGCCTGGCTGACGTCGAAGATGAGAGCGCCCGCTCGTACGTCGGGGTCGGTGTCGAGGTCGTTGGGGTGCGCATGGTGGGCGTTGTGCTTGTCGACCCACCAGCCATAGCTGAGCCCACTGAGCAGGTTCGCGTGGAACAGCCCGAGCAGGGTGGCGGTCTTGGCCCGGCGCGAGACCTGACGGTGCGCGATGTCGTGACCGAGGAACCCGATCTGCACCGACACCACGGCGAGCACCGCCGCCCACGCGATCAGCCACCACGAGTCGCGCCAGACGACCATGGCCGCCATGACGACCAGCAGGCCGAGGAGGTTGAACGCGAAGTGGCCGGCGTAGGACCCGAGCCGCCGATCCATCAGTCCGGCGGCGCGCACCGCTGCATTCACGTCCGCGTACAACCGTCGAGGGGCTGGTTCCGTCGACGTGACTGGCGTCGTCGACGTGACTGGACTGGGAAGGGTGCTCATGACGGACTCCCGGTGGTGATGCGCCGTGGTGGTACGCCACCGGGTCCGGGGCAGCCTTGCTCGTCGAGTCTACGCGCGAAGCAGCGACGCAGACAGGTGACAAATCGGCGTGCGGGAGCAGCCGCAAAGGGTCACAGTCGGGTTGGCCTGCCCGCGGCCATGGCGATCGTGGCACGCTGGCGCACGGCAGACCACGACCGAACGGCGGTGAGCACATGGCAGACGATCCGAGCGCGCACGACCTGTCCGTGGAGCTCTCCCGGCAAGCCGCCAGCTTGGCAGCGCGGCTCGCCGCGACAGGCGGGCCCGGGGAGGCGGCAACGGCGGTGGCCGAGATCGCCGGCACGCTGCGACGCCTCGGCGACGCGCTCGGGGTGGACGTCAATGCCCTCGCCACGCGGCATACCGATCCGGTGGCCGCGCCACCCAGCGGCCCGACGCCTGCGCCGCCGGTGGAGGTGACCGTGCCCGTGCTCGGGGTCGACGCCTGCTCGGCCGGGTGGGTGGGGGCCATCCTCGAACCCGGCGCGCCCCGCCCGCGCATCGCCGTCGCGGCCACCATCGCCGCGCTCGTCGAGATGGTGCGCCAGACCCTCGACCTCCAGGCTGTGGCGATCGACATCCCCATCGGACTCCCCGACGACAGCACCCGACAGGCAGACGTCCTGGCGCGAAAAGCGTTGAAGGGCAAGGCTTCTTCGGTCTTCACCACGCTGACTCGGGCGGCCTACGAACAGGAGTCGCGGGTGGCCGCGGATGTGGCCAACCGCGCCACGTCCGGCCAGGGAGTGGGCGCCCAGGCCTTCGGGCTGCGCGACAAGATCCTCGAGGTCGACGCGTGGGTGCGAAGCCGTCCGACCGTGGCCGTCTTCGAGGTGCACCCCGAGCTGAGCTTCGCCGTCATGGCAGGCGCCCCGATGCTCACCTCCAAGAAGACCGACGAGGGCCGCAGCGCCCGCCTCGCGGCCCTCGCCGCCACCGGCATCGCGTCACCCTCAGTGCTCAAGGGCGACGGGTATGCCGCGGACGACGTCCTCGACGCGTGTGCGGCCGCGTGGACGGCGGCACGTCGCACGACCGGACTCGCACGGTCGCTGCCGGAGCCGCCGGAATCCTTCTCGGACGGCATACCCGCGGCTATCTGGGTCTGACACCCGCGGCACCCACGGAGGTCAGTCCCCGAGGATGGTGTCCAGTGTCTGCTTGGCGGTCTCGAAGTCTTCTACGTCCTCCGGGTCCTCGAAGCTGTGCCAACAGCTGGCGACGGTCTTCCAGAGTGCCCAGCCGCGCCCCCGCCGCCAGGTTGGTTCGTCCACCGCGAGGTGATCTCGGAATGCCTGGCGTCCGTCAGCGGTCAGGAGGGTCCAGGCGACCGCGAGGTCGCAGGCTGGATCACCAACTCCACAGGTTCCGAAGTCGATGACGGCTGCCAGTTGTCCAGCGTCGTCCAGGAGAAGGTTCCCGGCGGCGACGTCGCCGTGGAACCAACGGTCGACGCCGTCCCATGGCGCGCTGAGAGCTTCGGCCCACACCCGGCCCGCCAGGTCGACGTCGACGAGGCCCCGCAGGTCCTTCAGGGCGCGCTGGGTGTTGTCGTCGTAGGTGCGAAGCGTGCCGCCCCGGAACCAGTTGTGGATTCCGGGCTGTGGCCCGTCGGTTGCGTCGAGTGCCTGCAGGGCAGCGAGGAAGGCCGCCAAGTCGGTGGCGAAGGCGACCGGGCCGGCGATCAGGTCAGCAGTTGCGGTGTGGCCATCGAGCCACCGGTAGACCGACCACGGATGCGGGTAGTCCGCGCTCGGAGCACCCTTGGCGAGGGGAATCGGAATGGGAAGCGGCAGCGAAGGGCCAAGCGCGTGGAGCCATCTGTGTTCCTTCTCGACCGCTTCGGCGTACTCGGACGCGCTGGGGAAGCGCAGCACCATGTCAGCGCCGAGGCGGAAGGTGACGTTGTCCCAGCCACCCTTGACGACCGGTTCGATCGGCAGGTCAGCCCAGTCCGGGAACTGACAGGTGACCAAGCGGCGAGCCTGGGCGACCTCGACAACCACTCGGTCCGGCGCGGGACCCAGGTCCGGCACACCGCTCACCGGACTCAGAAGCCGTCGCGGGCCATGTTGGCGAAGCGTGAGTAGTGGCCCTGGAAGGCCAGCACGATGTCCTTGGTCGGACCGTTACGGTGCTTGGCCACGATCACGTCGGCCTCACCCTCGCGGCCGGGGTCGGCCTTGTCACGGTGCAGCAGGATCACCATGTCGGCGTCCTGCTCGATCGAGCCCGACTCACGCAGGTCGGACATCTGCGGGCGCTTGTCGGTGCGCTGCTCGGGACCACGGTTCAGCTGGCTGATCGCGATCACCGGGACCTCTAGCTCCTTGGCGAGCAGCTTGAGCGCCCGCGAGAACTCCGACACCTCCTGCTGGCGCGACTCGACCTTCTTGCCCGAGCTCATCAGCTGGAGGTAGTCGATGACGACGAGCTTGAGGTTGTGCTGCTGTTTGAGCCGGCGGCACTTGGCCCGGATCTCCATCAGCGACATGTTGGGCGAATCGTCAATGAACAGAGGGGAATCCGAGATCTGCCCCATGATGCGGGCGAGCTTCTTCCAGCCCGCGTCACCGATGGTGCCCTTGCGCAGGTCCTGCAGCTGGATCTGGGCCTCGGCCGAGAGCACACGCATCGTGATCTCGGACCGGCTCATCTCGAGCGAGAAGACGGCGGTCGCCATCTTGTGCTTGATCGCAGCCGACCGGGCGATGTCCAGGCCCATCGTCGACTTGCCGACGGCCGGTCGGGCAGCGAGGACGATCATCTGGCCCGGGTGCAGGCCGTGGGTCAGCTCGTCGAGCTCGATGAACCCGGTCGGCACGCCGAGCATCTCGCTGGCGTCGCGTCCCGCAGCGACCTCGATCTCGTTGAGCGTCTCCTCGAGGATGTCGCCGAGTGCGTGGTAGTCCTCGCCGCCGCGCTTGTCGGCCACCGCGTAGACCTCGGCCTGGGCGGCGTTGACGATGTCCTCGACGTCGCCGTTGCCCTGCTGGTAGCCGAGCTGCACGATGCGGGTGCCGGCCTCGACGAGGCGGCGCAGCACGGCCCGCTCGCTGACGATCTCGGCGTAGTAGCCGGCGTTCGCAGCCGTAGGGACGGCCTGGATGAGGGTGTGCAGGTAGGCCTGTCCACCGATCCGCTGCAGGTCGCCGCGCTTGGACAGCTCGTCCGACACGGTGATCGCGTCGGCCGGCTCACCGCGCCCGTAGAGGTCGAGGATCGCGTCGTAGATCAGCTCGTGAGCGGGCCGGTAGAAATCGGTGCCGCGCAGCCCCTCGACGCAGTCGGCGATCGCGTCCTTGGACAGCAGCATGCCGCCGAGGACGGACTGCTCGGCGTGCAGGTCCTGCGGGGGAACGCGTTCGTCGCTCGGCGGCGGTCCGTCACCGCCGGTGCCGAACGCACTCGTGCTCAACTCCGCAAGAGACACCCGTGCAACTCCCCTGTCCCATGATTCAACGGTCACCGGTGACCGGTTCCACCTGTGTAGTTCGAGTAGACCAGTGCCCACCGACAAACCTCGTCAGCGACACCGGAACCCCGTGACCCGGCACAACGTATGGCCGCCCGCGCCACACGTCGAACCAGCCCTGTGGACAGGGTGGGGACAACGTGTGCGCAACGCCCGACTTGCTTGTGCACAGTCGGGGGATAACCCTGTGGATTTCGCGACGCACCGTCCCACGGCAGGGCGTTGACCTGCAGGTTCGTGATCCACGGGGTGTGGACCCAGGAAACTTTCGGGCGTGTCCATCGTGTGGCTCATCCACATGACGCGCGACACACTCGGCCGCCCCGACGTAGCCTGACGGTATGTGCCGAAACATCCGCCAGCTGCACAACTTCGAGCCCGCCGCCACCTCCGACGAGGTCCGCGCCGCGGCGCTCCAGTACGTCCGCAAGGTCAGCGGCAGCACCAAGCCCAGTGCCGCCAACCAGGCCGCCTTCGACGAGGCCGTCGCCGAGGTCGCGCACGCGACCCAGCACCTGCTGGACCACCTCACCACGTCGGCGCCGCCGAAGGACCGCGAGACCGAGGCAGCCAAGGCCAGGGTCCGCGCCCAGGCGCGGTACGGCGCCGCCTGAACCACGCGGCATACCGACGGCGGGGTATGCCGCGTGCTCGCCACGGCGGCACGGGCGCCTTCCAGCGCTACCCGCCGACGAGGCTGTGGATATCTCCGGAGGGGCACCGCCGTCGCTGTCATCGTGGGGGCATGACGTCCCCGCCGCCTTCGTCGATCCGCCCGGAGGAGCCTGCGCCTGCCGTCGACGTGGTTCCCACGGCCGACGTCGAGGACTGGTCCAGCCGGTGGGCCGACGAGGTCGACGCCATGGCGGGCGAGGTCGCCGCGCTGAGCCGCGAGCGTGGGCCGCGGATCACCCACCTGGTGCTCGTCGACGGACTGCCCGCCGACCACTGGGTGGAGGACGGCAGCGACGGACGGTGGGCGTCCACGGCGCGGCGCCGCCGCCCGGCGCTGACCACGGCGACCGACCACCGCGATCGCGAGCTGCGGTGGCTGGACTGTCTCGTCGGGGGGCGCAGGTCGCTGCTCGACCTCGACGACCGGCCACTGGTCTCGCGACCTCTCGACCTGCCTGACCTGCCCACCGACCTCCAGGTCAGGGCGCGCGCGATCAGTGCCGAGTGCGACCGGGTGGCGGTCGAGGTGTTCGGGCTCGAGGAGCTGGCGGCCGCCCTGCGCCAGCTGTTCGCCGCGGCGCTGGCCGCCGACCCCGGCATGCTGCTGCGCAGCACCCGTGACGACACCGCGATGGGGGCCCTGGTGTGGGCAGCGGCCCAGGCCAACGCGCTGGTCGGCCCCAGCGGTCAGCTGCTGGCGCGCGACCTGTGGCCACGGCTGGGCGTTCCGCCGTCTGCTGCCGGGCGTGGGGCGGCCCTGCTGGATCGGCTGGCGCCGGGCGCCGACCAGGTCATGGCACCGCCGGGCGCCCCGCGCCTACGTGCGACCGGCCAGCCCGGCGCGTTGCTCGCGTCCACCCGGGCTCTGCTCGTGGCGCGGCGCGACGACGTGCTCTCCACCGGAGCGTGATCGTGGGTGGTCCCGCGCCGCTGTCCGCGCCGGACGGCATGCTGGCTCCGTGACACACCCCGTCGTCGATGCCGTCCGGACCGCCCTCGCCGGTGCGGGAGACCCCCAGCGCGCGATCAGCCAGCAGGCCTACATGAAGTCGTCGATGCCCTACCGCGGCCTCACCTCCCCCGAGCTCAAGGCGCTGCTGCGACCGATCCTGGCCGACCCGGCATACGGAATCGAGGAGCGCCATGACTGGGAGCTCGCCGTGCGAGACCTCTGGGACGGCGCCACCCACCGTGAGGAGCGGTATGCCGCGACAGCGCTCACGGGGCACCGCGCCTACCGAGAGTGGCAGGACCCGGACGCGGTGCCGCTGTACCGGCACCTGGTCGTCACCGGCGCCTGGTGGGACCACGTCGACGAGGTCGCGAGCAACCGGATCGGCCCGATCCTGCTGTCACACAAGGCGATCATGACCCCGATCGTGCGGGCGTGGGCGACGGACGACGACCTGTGGCTGCGCCGGACCGCCATCATCAGCCAGCTGACGTTCAAGGAGCAGACCGACCTCGCGCTGCTGCGTGACGTCATCGAGCCCAACCTCGCGGACACCAGCTTCTGGATCCGCAAGGCGATCGGGTGGGCGCTGCGCCAGCACGCCCGGACCGACGCGGACTGGGTGCGCGCGGCCGTGGCGGGTTACGGCGACAGGCTCAGCGGCCTGAGCCGTCGTGAGGCCGTCAAGCACCTCTGACCAGCCGGCGCGGATGCACGGCGCTCGGCGGTCCCGCCGGCGCCGCTACCTCGTGAGGGCAGTGCCCGAGGCTGCGGGAGCGGCGTCAGTCACCGAACGGCCAGCCCACCTTCATCCGGGGGTGCTGGGCCCTGTCGACTCCGGGTTCGAGGTAGTGCTCGCGACCGAAGAACACCGCGAAGAAGTCCGGGGGCATCGACAGCATGCCCTCGATGTCGGTCGCCTGGCTGCGGTGCGCCTCCAGCGAGGCCCGCCGCTGGTCCAGGTAGTCGCCCACGTCGACCTGCCAGGTGATCTCGGCCTCGGGGGTGCCGAGCGGGTTGCCGTCGTCCATCGGGCTGTCGGGGTCGAACGCCCTGTCTCCGGCGCCGGCGGCGACCGCGGCCTCGTAGACACCGCGCACGAGGTCGCGGTTCATCGTGGACTCGAGCAGTCGCGGGCGGCGGGCAGCCAGCTCGGCTGCGCGGTGGATCACGGCGTGGACCTTGACGTGGTCGGGGTGCCCGTAACCGCCGTGCCAGTCGTAGCCCACCAGGACGTCGGCCTCCTCCTCGTCGAGGATCGCGACGAGCTTGGCCGCCGCCTCATCGACATCGGCTCCGGTGAAGGCGCCCTCCTCGGAGTTCTGGGCCCAGCCCGTCATCCCCGAGTCGCGATAACCCAGCCAGGCGATCCGCTGGACGCCCAGGGCGTCCGCGCTGGCCTGGGCCTCGCGGCGACGCCAGTGGACCAGGGTCTCGCCCTCGGGCAGTCCGCCGGACGGGAGCTCGCCGTGGTCGCCGTTGGTGGCGAAGACGGTGACGACGCGGTGGCCCTCGGCGACGGCGCGAGCCATCGCGCCGGCGGTCTGGGACGCCTCGTCGTCGGGGTGGGCGTGGAGGAAGACGATCGTGGACACGACGCCATCATGCCCGCCCCCTCCGACCGGGGACACGACGCGCCGTCCCAACCCCGCGGCATACCCGTCCGTCGTCTCAGTCCGCGAAATAGTTATGCCTAACTATTTACTGCGCCTCGGCGCTCCGCTGCACTGGGAGCCGTGACCTCCACCGACTTCAGTGCCCTCGTTGCCAGCCTCGACCTCCCCACCAAGGTGCGCCTGCTCACCGGCGCCACCTCCTTCACCCTGCACGGCGAGGACTCGATCGGGCTCGCGCCGATGGCGTTCTCCGACGGCCCCACCGGGGTCCGCGGCCTCAAGTTCACCGGCGGCGACCACGTGGCGCTCTTCCCGAACGCCACCCTGCTGGCGAGCGCCTGGAACGAGGACACCGCCCACGAGGTCGGCGAGATGCTGGCCGAGGAGGCCGAGCGGCAGCAGATCCACGTCGTGCTCGGGCCGACGATCAACCTGCACCGTTCCCCCCTCGGCGGGCGCCTCTTCGAGGCCTACTCCGAGGACCCGCTGCTCACCGGCCGTCTCGCCGCGGCCTACGTCAAGGGCTTGCAGGGCAAGGGAATCGGCGCCTGCCTCAAGCACCTCGTGGCCAACGAGTCCGAGACCCTCCGCAACTACATGAACTCGGTCGTGAGCGAGGAGGCGCTGCGCGAGGTCTACCTCCTGCCGTTCGAGATCGCCGTCGAGGAGTCGCAGCCGTGGTCGATCATGGCGGCCTACAACGACGTCAACGGAGCCGCCGCCACCGAGCAGGACCACGTCAACAACGAGGTCGTCAAGGGTGAGTGGGGCTGGGACGGCCTGCTCATGAGCGACTGGTTCGCGACCAAGACCTCCGCGCCGGCGGCGCTCGGCGGCCTCGACCTGGTCATGCCCGGTCCTGACGGACCATGGGGCGAGGCGCTGGTGGCCGACGTCGAGTCAGGTGCCGTGCCCGAGTCCGTGATCGACGAGCACGTATGCCGGTTGCTCCGGCTCGCGGAGCGGGTCGGCGCCCTGGGTGGTTCCGATGGTGCCGGTGGTGTCGGCGGTTCCGACGGGCACCGGGCGTGGCCGACCGACTCGCTGGCGCCGGACGCACCCTCGCGCCGCGAGCAGCTGCGCCGACTGGCCACCGACGGGATGGTCGTCCTGCGCAACGAGGGCGGCGTCCTGCCGCTGGCCGACTCGGGCACGGGATCGGGCGCCGGATCCGGCACGGTCGCGCTGATCGGGCGGCACGCCGTGGAAACCGTCTGCATGGGCGGCGGCTCGGCCCAGGTGAACCCGCCCTACCAGGTCTCCATCGCCGAAGGCCTGCGTGCCGCGATCGGCGACCGCCTGACGGTGGTCGATGGCGTGGAGGTGCGCGAGCGGCCGCTCCCCGCATCGCCCGCAGCGATCAGCGACCCCGTGACCGGCGCACCCGGCATGCACGTCGAGCACGTCGACGCCGACGGCGTGGTCATGCTCTCCGAACACCTGGACTCCGCCGAGGTGACGACGGGCTGGGACGAGACCCTGCCGCGCCCGACCGACCAGCTGCGGATCTCGGCACGGCTGGTCGAGGGTGGTCGCGTGCGCCTCGGCGCACTGGGCACCGGCCGGTGGCAGGTCAGCCTCGACGGCACCGAACTCGGCGGGGCAGACCTCGCCGCCACTGGCGCCGATCCGGGCGAGGGCATGTTCAAGCCGCCGCGGTGGACGACGGACGTCGACGCGGCGCCCGGCTCGCTGGTCGAGGCCGTGCTGACCATCCTGCGATCCGAACCCCAGCCGGGCCCCGACGGAAAGCTGAGCACGCTCTCGCACGTGCTCGCCTCCGGTATGGGCGTGAAGTCACTCGTCGCCGGTCCGGTGCCTCCGCGGGCCCACGACGTGATCGACGCGGCGGTCGAGGCCGCGCGCAGCGCCGAGGTCGCCGTGGTCGTCGTCGGACTCACCCCCGAGCAGGAGACCGAGGGCACCGACAAGTCCACCCTCGCCCTGCCGGGTGACCAGGACCGACTGGTGTCCGCCGTCGCCGCCGTCGCTCCCCGCACGGTCGTCGTCGTCAACGCCGCCACCCCTGTGCTGATGCCCTGGGCCGGCGAGGTCGACGCGGTCATCGTCGTGGGGCTGCCGGGGCAGGAGGGTGGTCACGCCGTGGCCGATGCCCTGCTCGGACTGCGCGAGCCGGCCGGTCGCCTCGTGACGTCGTGGCCCGCGGCGGACGGTGCGGCCCCGGCGTGGGACGTCGAGCCCACCGACCTGCAGCTCGATTACACCGACGGGCTGTTCGTCGGCTACCGCGGCTTCCACGCCGGTCATGCGGATACCCCGGCCCACTGGCTGGGCGCTGGCGAGGGCTACGGGTCGTGGGACTACGAGTCGGCCGAGCTCACCGAGACCGGTGTGCGGGTCAGGGTGCGCAACACGAGCGACCGCGACTCCCGCGAGGTCGTCCAGGCCTACTTCCAGCCCAGTGAGCCCGACCAGCCGGTGCGGCTCGTCGGCTGGGGCTCGGCCACGGTGCAGGCGGGTGGGAGTGCCGAGGTCGAGGTCTCGACGGACTCGCGGCTGTGGCGCCGGTGGGACACCGCGGCCGGGGAGTGGGGCACGCCCCTCACCGGTGGCGAGCTGCTGGTTGCCCGCGGTCTGGGCGACATCCGCACCCGACTCCCGCTGGCCTGACCGGCGTGGAGACCACCTCGGTGCCGCGCACCGCCCGGCGCGGGCGGGGCCGGCCCAAGGGTGCGGCCGGGACCGGCGAGACCCGCGAACGGATCGTCGCGGCGGCGGCCGAGCTGTTCGCCGAACGTGGCTTCCACGCGACCCCGATGACCGCCATCGCCGTGGCGTCGGGTCTGAGCCAGACCGGCCTGCTGCACCACTTCGCCACCAAGGAGGACCTGCTCGCGGCGGTGCTCGAGCAGCGCGACCTGCGCGACCTGGCGAGCCTGTCGGCCCGGCGCAAGGTACCCGCCCGCGGCTGGGAGGTCCTCGACGACATGGTGGAGCTGGTGCGGCTCAACGCCGGCCGCGAGGCCATGGTCCGGCTGTTCACCAGCCTGGCCGGAGAAGCGGTCGACCCGGACCACCCCGGGCACGACTGGCTCCGGCGCCACCACGCGAGTGCCGTCGACTCGCTCACCCGCGCCCTGGCCGACGCCGTCGCCGACGGGACTGCCCAGCCCGGCCTGCCCGCGCCGGCCATCGCACGGCAGTTCGTCGCCCTGATGGACGGGCTGCAGCTGCAGTGGCTGATGGCGCCCGACCAGGTGGACATGGCTGGCGACATCGCGTCCTTCGTCGCCGCGGTCAAGGACCGCTGGGCGACCACCCCCCAGTAGGCCACCAGCCAACCGTTAGCGTGGCGCGGTGAGCAGAGGGCACGGTGGCGCGCGGTCCGCGCAGAGCCGCGACATCCTGCGCCTCGCAGTTCCCGCGTTCCTCGCCCTCGTCGCCGAGCCACTGTTCCTGCTGGCCGACTCGGCGATCATCGGCCACCTCGGCACCGCGCAGCTCGCCGGCCTCGGGGTCGCGAGCGCCACCCTGATCACCGCGGCGAACATCTTCGTCTTCCTCGCCTACGGCACCACCTCCATCGTCTCGCGGCAGATCGGCGCCGGCAGCGAGCGCGGCGCCCTCGAAGCAGGAATCGACGGCACCTGGCTCGCGGTCGTCCTCGGTGCGGCCACCGCAGCCGCCGTCGCCTTCGCCGCCGAACCGCTGTGCCGCGTCTTCGGTGCCTCGGACGACGCCATCGGGTATGCCGTGACGTACCTTCGCATCTCGGCCCTCGGCATCCCGGCGATGCTCGTGGCGTTGGCCGCCACCGGGGTGCTCCGCGGGTTGCAGGACACCCGGACACCGCTGGTCGCCTCCGTCGCAGGGTTCTCCTCCAATGTGGTGCTCAACCTCCTCTTCGTCTACGGATTCGGTTGGGGCATAGCGGGATCGGCGTGGGGCACCGTCATCGCGCAGACAGGTATGGCGATCGGGCTCGTGACCGTCCTGGTGCGCCACGCGCGCGGGGCAGGCGCCAGTCTGCACGCACATCCCGGACGCGTGCTCCGCGCGGCCCTGACCGGCATACCCCTGCTCGTGCGCACCCTCGCGCTGCGCGCGATCCTGCTCGTCACCACCTGGGTCGCCGCTGGCCTGGGTGACGTCCCGCTGGCCTCGCACCAGGTGGCGGCGACGGTGTGGAGCTTCCTCGCGTTCGCGCTCGACGCGCTCGCCATCGCTGCACAGGCGCTCACGGGCAAGGCGCTCGGCGCCGGCGACCTCGTCGGCGCGCGGGCCGCGACGACCACGATGGTCCGGTGGGGCATCTGGGGAGGAGCGGTCCTCGGGGTGGTCGTCCTCGCGGTGCACTCGTTGCTGCCCGCGCTGTTCACCACCGACCCCGCGGTGCGAGCAGCCCTGTCCGCCGCCCTCGTGGTCGTCGCGCTCGGGCAACCCCTGGCCGGCTACGTCTTTGTCGTCGACGGCGTCCTCATCGGCGCGGGCGACGGGCGCTGGCTGGCCGGGGCCATGGCAGCGACGCTGGCGCTCTACCTGCCGCTGGCTCTCTGGGTGCACGCCACCGGCGACGGGCTCCTCGCCCACGGGGCGCCACGAGCGGTCGTCGTGCTGTGGGTCGTGTTCACCGCCTTCATGGCGATCCGAGCGTGCTTCTTCTGGTGGCGCATCCGCGGCGACGCGTGGGCCGTGACCGGCGCCGCCCGCTGACCCTCGACTTCTGGCCACTGATCTCAGGTGTGCCGCCCAGATCTGGCTCCGCACACGCCACAGGTGGCCAGAAGTGCGGGTCGTGCGCGGGCAGGCGGGTCGTGCGCGGGCAGGCGGGGTCAGGCGGGGTCAGGCGGGGTCAGGTGGGGTCAGGCGGGGTCAGGAGACGCGGGTCGCGGCCTCGCGGCGCGGGTCGCCGGCCGCGTCGAGGGTGCCGTCAGGGAGCCGCCGAGCAGCACCCACGCCACCGAAGAACATCGACCTCGCGCCGTGCGAGAAGGACGGCAGCCCAAGGCTTTCCACCGCCGCTGAGACGGCGTCGTCGTCCTCGTGGTCCACGCGCGGCGTGCCGTCGTCGAGGATCCGCACGTGCACGCGGGTGGCGTCGATGGCCTGCTGCATCGGCAGTCCCTCGAGGCAGTAGCGACCCAGCACCTGCATCAGGGCCGTCGTGATCCGGTCGGCGCCGGGACTTCCGATCGCGAGCGCCCCACCGGACAGCGAGCGTGCGACGGACGGAGACATGTTGGAGGCGAGCCGGGTGCCGGGCGCCAGCGCGTGCAACCCGAGCCGGTTCAGCTCGGGCTCGCCGAGACAGTTGTTGAGCATGAGTCCGGTGCCGGGAACCGTTGCGCCGGAACCGTATCCGCTCGACGCCGTGATCGCGCACACCGTGCCGTCGCTGTCGACCGCCGAGATGTGCGCCGTCGACGACGAGGTCGGCAGGCTGGCCAGCCCGTTGCGGTCGACCGACTCGAGCAGCGAGTAGCCGTCCTCCTCGAGGTCGGTGGAGAGGTCGTGCACCTGGTGCCGGTAGGACAGCACGCGCCGCTGGATCTCGATGATGCGCGCCCAGTCCCAGCCAGCGGCGGCGAGCTCGCGCAGCATCACGGCGAGCATCGGCCCACCTACCGAGGGAGGAGGATTGAGGGCCAGGTCCCATTCACCGAGCCTGAGCCGCAGTGGCGTGCGGACCACCGCCCGGTATGCCGCGAGGTCGGCCGCGGTGACCAGGCCACCTCGGGCGTCGCTGTCCGCGGCGATCCGGGCGGCCAGGTCGCCGGTGTACAGGGAACGTGCCCCCTCGGCGCCGATCTGCTCGAGCGTGTCGGCCAGGTCGGGGTTCGTCGCTTCCTGTCCGGCGATGACGATCGCGCCGTCGGCACCCCGCACGAGCGGACGCGTGTGTTCGTCCCACCCGAAGACCGCCTCCCCGGTGATGGCGAGGTAGCTCGCCGCGGCGCCACCGATGACAAAGCCCGTTCGGGCCGCGGCGACGCTGGGGGCCAGCACGTCTCGCCACGTCGCCGCGCCGTGGCGGTCGTGGGCAACCCCCAGGGCCGCGAAGGCGCCCGGCGTCGCGACGGAGCCGTGGCCGGCATACAACGTGAGGCCGCCACCGTAGGACGTGGTGACCTCGTGCAACCCGGCCCCGAACCGCTTCGGGTCCTGCCCGCGGCCGGGCATCTCGACGTTGCCGTCGATCACCTCGGGGTCGCCCCCGGCGGGCCAGACACTGACGAAGGCGCCGCCCGCCGCCGACACGATCCCAGGCTCGGTGGTCATCGCGGACACCATGGCCGCGATCGCCGCGTCGACGGCATTGCCCCCGGCAGCGGCCGCCGCGAGGCCGGCGTCGGCAGACGCCGGTCCGGTCGCCGCGATCGCCACGCGTCTGGTCATGCGCCGATTCTGTCCCATCGCCCCCATGGGTGCCATCGCGTCCGGCGTCCGGCTGTCAGGCCCCGCGCTCCCGTCGCTCTCGTGGCCCACTCCCGGTCTCGCTCGCCGCTACAGCCCCACTGATCAGCCACGTTGACCATCCCTTTGCCGGAACTAGGCCGATTTGGGGGCATCTGCTGGCCCCGTGCCGGGGCACCGATTCCTAGCGTTGGCCGGGCTGCCACCGCAGCGAACCCCACCACGGGCCCGCACGCCCAAGAGGAGAAACCTCATGACTCGTACCCCACTTCGCCTGACTGCGGCGGCGGCCGCCGCCGCGATCGCCATGACGGGAGCCGTCACCTCGGCCTCCGGCGCACCCCTGGACGCCACGACTGGTGGGGTCCCTTCGTTCCAGGAGTTCCTCGACTCGAGCTACGTCGACCTGGACGGCCAGTACATCGTCAACGGTGACGAGCCCGAGGCCAGCAACGGTGGGATGCGCAAGTTCTACGACGGCATGGTCGACCCCAAGGCCCCGAGGACCGACACCGACTCGCTCATCGTCAACACGGTCGGCGGAGCGGACGACAGGTGGAGCGCGTCGCAGGTCGCCAACCTGACCTACTGCGTGAGCACGAAGTTCGGGACCAACCACAGCGGCATCGTCCAGGCCATGGCCGGTGGCGCCGGTCTGTGGGAGGCGGCCTCGTCGAAGGTGAACTTCGTCTACGTGCCGGCCCAGGACGGCAACTGCAACACCCGCAACAACTCGGTGCTGTTCTCGGTGGAGCCCGTGTCGACCACGCAGTACATCGCGCGCGCGTTCTTCCCGAGCACGGCCAAGCGCTCGCGCAACGTGCTCGTCGACGACTCGATCTGGACCTCCGGCTCCTGGACTCCGGCCAACATCCTCGGCCACGAGCTCGGCCACTCCCTCGGCTTCCGGCACGAGCACACCCGCCCCGAGGCCGGAACCTGCTTCGAGGACAACAACTGGCGTCCGCTGACGGCGTACGACAGCTCCTCGATCATGCACTACCCGCAGTGCAACGGTGGTTCGGCCAACCTGCAGTTCCAGGCCAGCGACGGCGCCGGCGTCCGCGCGCTGTACGGCAGCTGACACCTGGCATGACGAAGGCCCGGCCCCCGCGTGCAGCGGGGGCCGGGCCTTGGTCGTGCAGCGGCTGGGTCAGCCGGCGACGACGTCGAGCGTCACCTTGGCCTGCACCTCGGGGTGCAGGCGGATGAGCGCCTCGTGGCTGCCGACGGACTTGATCGGGGTCGTGACCTCGATCTTGCGCTTGTCGAGCTCCGGGCCACCGGCCGCCTTCACGGCAGCGGCGATGTCGGCGGTCGAGATGGCACCGAACAGGCGACCGGAGTCACCAGCGTGGGCCACGACCTTGACGGCCTTGTTCTCGAGGTTGCCCTTGATCGACTTGGCCTCCTCGAGGGAGTTGATCGCGCGGACCTCACGGCCCTTGTTGATCGAGTCGACCTGCTTCTGCCCGCCCTTGGTCCACGCGGTGGCCAGGCCACGGCGGAACAGGAAGTTGCGGGCGTAGCCGTCCTTGACGTCGACGACGTCACCGGCGGTCCCGAGGCTGGAGACCTCGTGGGTCAGAATCACCTTCATGGTTCAGATCCTTCCTGCGCCCGAGCTCAGCGGGACGAGCTCGAGTAGGGCAGCAGCGCCATCTCGCGGGCGTTCTTGACCGCGGTGGCGATGAGTCGCTGCTCCTGGACGGACACACCGGTCACCCGACGCGCGCGGATCTTGCCGCGGTCGGAGATGAACTTGCGCAGCAGCGCAGTGTCCTTGTAGTCGATGTTCTCGACCTTCGCCGCCTTCAGCGGGTTGGCCTTCTTCTTGGGCTTGCGCACAACGGGCTTGGCCATCGTGGTGCTCTCCTTCTGCCGAGAATCTCGGCGGATGAGCCCTGGTCTCCCAGGGATGGTGTGTTTCGAGTTTGTCTAGCCTTGGTATGCCGTGTGGCCGGCTTCCCTGCGGAAGCTCACCACCCGGCATACCTGGTTGTCTGCGAACAGACGGAAGATCTGAACCGATCAGAAGGGGGGCTCGTCGTAGGACGGCGCGCCGCCGCCCCACCCGCCACCCTGCTGGCCACCGGACTGCTGGCCACCGGCTGCCGGAGCTGCCTGCGGACCACCCTGGCCACCGGACGGACCGGTCGCCCACGGGTCCTCCTGCGAGCCACCCTGGCCACCGCCCTGGCCTCCACCGGAACCTCCGAAGCCGCCACCGCCACCCGCTCCGCCGCGCTGGGTCTTGTTGACCTTCGCAGTGGCGTAGCGCAGGGACGGGCCGACCTCGTCGACCTCGAGCTCCATGACGGTGCGCTTCTCGCCCTCTTTGGTGTCGTACGAGCGAGACTTCAGGCGACCGGTGACGAGCACGCGAGTGCCCCGCTGGAGCGACTCGGCGACGTTCTCCGCCGCGTCACGCCACACCGAGCAGCGCATGAACAGCGTTTCGCCGTCCTTCCACTCGTTGGACTGCCGGTCGAACTGCCGCGGCGTGGAGGCCACGGTGAAGTTCGCGACGGCAGCACCCGAGGGGGTGAAGCGCAGCTCAGGGTCGCCGGTGATGTTGCCGATGACGGTGATGATGGTGTCGCCAGCCATGGAGCAGGTCCCCTGTTCGTTTGGGTCAGGTCGGTGGAGCTAGTGGAACGAATTCAGTTCAGTGCACAGAACGGATCGGTGCAGCTCAGGCGCCGGGGCGCAGGAGCTTGGTACGCATGACCGACTCGTTGAGGCCGAGCTGGCGGTCCAGCTCCTTGGCCGTGGCCGGCTCTGCGGTGAAGTTGACGACGGCGTAGATGCCCTCGGCCTTCTTCTTGATCTCGAACGCCAAGCGACGGCGGCCCCAGATGTCGATGTTGTCGACGGTGCCCTTGTCCTTGGTGACGACGGTGAGGAACTTGTCGAGCGACGGCGCGACGGTCCGGTCGTCGAGCTCGGGGTCGAGGATGACCATGAGTTCGTACTGACGCATGCTGATAACCCGCCTCCTTTGGTCTATGGCGGTCACGGCGTTTCCGTGACAGGAGGGTTGCAGTGCGATCCCCCGCGAAGCACCGTCGAGGTGCGCCGCTGGGAAACCTGACAAAGACTACCGGCCCGCAGGGACAACGCCGAATCCTCGTCCACAGGGATAGTCAGGCCAAGCGGACGAGCAGCTGGTCGGGGGCGTCGGTGAAGTCGCCGGCGAGCTCGTCCACCACCGCGTCGGAGTCCTCGTTGCGCGCCGACTCTGAAGGATCGTCCGCACCCAGACCCGGGTGATCCTCCAGACTCGCGGCGTCGGCGTCGGCGTCGGCGTCGGCGTCGGCGTCGGCGGCGGCGGCGGCAGGCTCGGGGGACATCTCTGGGGCTTCGGCGCGCTGCGCGGCGGTGTGCCAGACCCGCCAGACGAGGTAGGCGACGGCGAGCACGCGCAGGGCGAGAGCCACGGCATACCACCCGGCCGGGAGGCCCCGGTCGGGCTTGGACAGGCCGCCGACGTAGAGCCAGACGGCGACGAAGTGGAGGGCCTCGGTCCCGGCCCACAGCAGGTGGTCACGCCAGCGCAGCCCGCACAGCGCCACCAGCGGGAGCAGCCACAGGGAGGACTGCACGGGGAATGTCTTGCCTGCCAGCAGGGCGAGGGCCACCAGGACGAGGGAGACCTCGGCCAGGGTGGGCCGACGTCGGGTGCTCAGCGCGAACACCGCGCCCGTCAGCACCGCCAGCACCAGGCCGACCACCGTGAGCAAGGTGCTGGCTCCGGTCGGCATGGGGTGACCGACGAGGTCGGGCACCATCCACAGGGAGCCCAGACCCGCCGGGCTGTCCCACCACTTCTCGTACGAGACCACGATGGCGCCGGGGTTCGCGACCAGGAACGGCAACAGGACGAGGCCGACTGCCCCGGCGGCGGCGCCAAGGGTCCGGCCGACCGCCTCCAGGCGGCCGGTGCGCAGCCCGAGGACGACCAGCGCCAGGAGGATGAGGACGGGGTAGGTGCGGGCGGCGACGGCAAGACCCAGTAGCGCGCCGGCCAGCGCCGGGCGTCGACGGCTCCAGGCCCAGATGCCGGCGCTGGCCAGGGCGACCCCGAACAGGTCGGGCGACAGCATCGCCGTGAGCAGCAGCACCGGGCTCAGCGCGACCTGCGCGGCGTTCGTCGAGTGCAGCGGCCGCGATGCGGCGGTGAGGTAGACGACGGCGACGGCGAGGGCGGTGCCGAGCAGTGCCCAGAGGCCGAAGTACCACCGCGTCTGGTCGAGGAACGACCCGTCGGGCACCAGACCTCCCACCCAGGCCATCACCGAACCCGTGAGCACCGGGTGGTCGGCCCGTGCACCGCCCCCACCGAGGTAGGACGCCAGTCCGTTGTCGAGGTTGCCCAGCTGGTAGAGCGCCGGCAGGTCGGAGAAGCAGGCGTGCCAGAACTGGTCCGAGCCGGTCCAGCCCTTCTGGATGCAGTGGGCGCGCTCCACGACCGACAGCGCCATGGTCGCGGCCGTCGCGACGAGCAACGGCATGACGGTGGCGATCCACGAGACGGCCCGGGCCGAGGCGTGCCTGCCCAGTGGCCCGCCGGCGACCGCCAGCGCACCACCGGGCAACAGGTCCGGCGCCGGCGAGACGTCCGGCGCCGGGTCGTACGGCCGGGTCACTGTGTCGTCGGGGGTGGTCCGCCGGCACCGAGCGTGATCGTCGTCGGCGGCGGGACGGTGGCCGTCGGCTTGCCCGTGCCGTTGGTCTTGGTCTGGGTGGGCCTCGTGGTCGTCGTCGTCGTCGGCGTGGTCGTCGTGGTCGTCGTCGTGGTGGTCGTCGTCGTCGGTGTCGGAGTGGGCACCTTGTCGTCACCGAGACCGGCCCGCTTGGGGAAGTCGACGACCTTCTGGCCCTTGAGCGCCGCGGTCATGTAGTCGGTCCAGATGCGCAGCGGCACGGTCGCACCGGTCAGCTCCCCGACGCCGGGGATGTCGTTCATCGACAGCTCCTCGCCCTTGGGTCCGGTGCTGTAGATACCCACCGCGGTGGCCAGCTGCGGGGTGAACCCGTCGAACCAGGCCGCCTTGTTGTCGGTCGTGGTGCCGGTCTTGCCCGCGACCGGACGCCCGAGGTTCTGGGCGTACTCGGCGGTACCGTCCTTGACCACCTGCTCCATGGCATCGACGGTGTCGGCCATGACGTCCTTGTCGAAGGCCGCCTTCTTAACCGGCTTGGCCTTGTAGTTCAGGTCGCCGGGTCCACCCTTCACGGTGCGGATGTAGTACGGCGTCACCCTGGTGCCCTGCGACGCGATCGTCGCGTAGGCGTTGGCCATGTCGGTCACCGTCACGTGCGAGGTGCCGAGGACGTTGGCGTAGTTGGTCCCCAGCCCCTTCTCCGGCAGACCCGCTGCCACAGCCGCGTCGCGGGTGGCCTTGGGCCCGACCTTGATGTTGAGCTGCGCGTAGACGGTGTTGACGGAGTGGCCGGTGGCCCTGCGCAGGTCGATGTTGCCGAACTGCTCACCCGAGCCCGGCCCGAAGTTGCGGACACCGCCGCGGCGCAGGAAGTCGGTCTTGGCCTTGGAGTCCTCGAACTCCTTGAAGTACTGCGGGCTCCTGCCGTCGAACTTGGTCTTGGTGCTGATCGGTTCGTCCTGGGACAGGGCCGCCAGCAGGGCGAAGATCTTGAACGTCGACCCAGCCTGCATCGTGGCCTGGGTGGCGGTGTTGAACTGTTCCTTCTGGTAGTCCGCGCCGCCGTACATCGCGACCACCGCGCCGTCACCGGGCTTGATCGAGGTCAGGCCGACCCGCAACGACGAGGTGCCCTTGCCCTTGGGCATCCGGTCCTTGACGGCGTCGACCGCGGCCTTCTGGGCCCGCTGGTCGATCGTGGTGACGATCCGGTAGCCACCCTTGTCGATGTCGGTGTCGGTGAGCTTGAGCTTGGCCTTCAGCTCGCGCTTGACCGCGTCGGTGATGAAGCCGTTGGGTCCGGCGGCATTGCGGTTCGGCCGGTACTTCACGAGGGACTCTGTCGGGAACTGTGCCGTGGTGCGCGCCTGCGGCGTCAACCAGCCCTCGGTGACCATGCCGTCCATGACGTACTTCCACCGGGCCTCGGCGTTGGCCTTCTGCGAGTCCCCGAGACCGGGGTCGAAGAAGGACGGTCCCTTGACGACCGACGCCAGCAGCGCCCCCTCGGACGGGGTCAGCTTGGACACGTCCTTGTTGAAGTAGGCCTTCGACGCCGTCTGGATGCCGAACGCCCCGCGGCCGTAGTAGATCGTGTTCAGGTAGTTCTCGAGGATCTGGTCCTTGGACTGCTGCTTGGCGATCTTGATGGAGATGATGATCTCCCTGCCCTTGCGCGACAGGGTCTGGTCCTGGGTCAGGAAGTAGTTCTTGACGTACTGCTGCGTGATCGTCGACCCGCTCTGGGCCGTGCCGCCGCGCAGGGTCGTCCAGGCGCCGCGGAGGATGCCGGTCGGGCTGATCCCGGAGTTCTGGTAGAAGTTGCGGTCCTCCGCAGCCAGGTGGGCCTCCTGCACGGCCTTGGGCACCTGCTTCAGCGGTACGGACTCGCGGTTGACCTCACTGATCCGGTCGATCTCGGTCTTGCCGTCGGCGTAGTAGATGATCGAGGCCTGAGCGGCCGCCAGGTCGTTCGGCTTGGGTGCGTCGATCATCGAGTAGGCGACGAAGAAGCCGATCACGAGGAGCAGGAACCCCGCCAGCGCGGTGATGCCGAGCCACTTGGCCCACCGCTTGCCGGCGCCACCCCGGGACGTGGCCGCCTTGCCCCGGCCAGCCTTGCCCGCCTTGGCCTGGCGAGCCTGGATGGCCTTGGCCTGGGCTCGCGTCTTCGGACGTGAGGTACTCATGTGACCTTCCCGATCGGCATACAGCTGGCGCAGGCCACGGCCCTCGGGCCGCCCTTGCGCGCAGTCAAGTGGCCCTCAGTATGACTGCCGCCGATCTGAATCGTGCATTCGGTGCCCCGGGTGTGCCGAGCGGCCGGCTGTTCGCCGTACGTTTCCCAGATATATCGGCTCGATATATCTGGTGTACGCTGTCCCTGTCGTCGAACACACGGTGACCACCACGGACGAGTTCCGTCTGCCGATCGCGAAGGGGAGGTGCTGACCAGTCATGAGCCGTCGATCCGAACTGCTCGAGTTCGCCGTCCTCGGGCTGCTGCACGAGAGCCCCATGCACGGCTACGAGCTGCGCAAGCGCCTCAACGCGGCGCTCGGCGTCTTCCGCGCCCTGTCCTACGGCACGCTCTACCCCTGTCTGCGCGGCCTGACCGACCAGGGCCTGATCGCCGAGGCGACCGGCACCCAGCACGCGGCGGCCACCTCCGGCTCCAGGCGCGCGCGGATCGTGTACGAGCTCACCGCGGACGGCAAGGAGCACTTCCAGGAACTGGTCAAGGAAGCCGGGCCGACCGCCTGGGAGGACGACACCTTCGACGTCCACCTGGCCTTCTTCGCCCGCACCGAGGCCGAGGTCCGACTGCGCATCCTCGAGGGACGCCGCAGTCGGCTGGAGGAGCGGTTGGACAACATCCGCACCAGCTCGGCCAAGAACCGCGAGCGCTTCGACACCTACACCACCGCCCTCGAGCGGCACGGACTGGACTCCGCCGAGCGCGAGGTCCGTTGGCTCAACGAGCTGATCACCGCCGAGCGCAACGTCCCCGCCTCGGCGACCACGCGGCATACCGCTGCGCCTGCACGAACGTCTTCACCTGCCGCACCACCGAGCACCACCCCCAGCACCACTCCGAGCACCACCCCCACCACCACCCCAAAAACCCTCTAGAAGGAGTATTCCCATGGGATCCGTTCGCGTCGCCATCGTTGGCGTCGGCAACTGCGCCAGCTCGCTGGTCCAGGGTGTCGAGTACTACAAGGACGCCGACCCGGCCGGCAACGTCCCCGGGCTCATGCACGTCACCTTCGGTGACTACCACGTGAAGGACGTCGAGTTCGTCGCCGCCTTCGACGTGGACGCCAAGAAGGTCGGCTTCGACCTCTCCGAGGCCATCGGCAACTCCGAGAACAACACCATCCGCATCGCCGACGTGCCGCCCACCGGCGTCACCGTGCAGCGCGGTCACACCTACGACGGCATCGGCAAGTACTACGCCCAGACCATCGAGCAGTCCGACGCCGAGCCCGTGGACATCGTCCAGGTGCTCAAGGACACCAAGGCCGACGTGCTCGTCTCCTACCTCCCGGTGGGCTCCGAGGTCGCTGACAAGTTCTACGCGCAGTGCGCGATCGACGCGGGCGTGGCCTTCGTCAACGCCCTGCCGGTCTTCATCGCCTCCGACCCCGAGTGGGCCGCGAAGTTCGAGGCCGCTGGCGTCCCGGTCATCGGTGACGACATCAAGAGCCAGGTCGGCGCGACCATCACCCACCGCGTGATGGCCAAGCTGTTCGAGGACCGCGGCGTGACGCTGGACCGCACCTACCAGCTCAACGTCGGCGGCAACATGGACTTCAAGAACATGCTGGAGCGCGAGCGCCTCGAGTCCAAGAAGGTCTCCAAGACCCAGGCCGTCACGTCCAACCTGACCGGCGCCCTCGCGGGTCTGACCGACAGCCGCAACGTCCACATCGGCCCGTCCGACTACGTCGCGTGGCTCGACGACCGCAAGTGGGCCTACGTCCGCCTCGAGGGTCGCGCCTTCGGCGACGTGCCGCTGAACCTCGAGTACAAGCTCGAGGTCTGGGACTCCCCCAACTCGGCCGGCATCATCATCGACGCCATCCGTGCGGCCAAGATCGCCAAGGACCGTGGCATCGGCGGCGCGCTCATCAGCGCCTCGTCCTACCTCATGAAGTCCCCGCCCGTGCAGCGCGAGGACACCGAGGGCCGCACCAAGCTCGAGGCCTTCATCGCCGGCACCGAAGAGCGCTGACGAAGGACGCATGCGGAGGTTGGCGGCGAGGTACGAGCCGGCGGCCGAAGCGGAGCCCGAGGAAGCGCGAACGGTGAACCCAGAGCGCTGACGATCCAGGGCAACGAACGCTGAAAGGGGCACCCGACCATCTGGTCGGGTGCCCCTTTCGTATGCCGCGTGCCCCCCCCCGCCCCGCGACTTCTGGCCACCTGTGCCGCACCGAGTGGTCGATCGTAGGCTCCCGTGCCGCATGCGTGGCCAGAAGTGCAGACCCCTCTTCGACTTCTGGCCAGCCATGCCTCACGGAGGCGCCGACTGCAGGCTCCCGTGCCGCATGCGTGGCCAGAAGTGCAGACCCCTCTTCGACTTCTGGCCACCTGTGCCGCACCGAGTGGTCGATCGCAGGCTCCCGTGCCGCATGCGTGGCCAGAAGTCGGGGGTGTGCCGGGTGGGTCAGCGGGTGAGGCGGGTGGACAGGATGACCTGCTCCACGAGGGCCAGGTCGGTCTCGCCGCCCTGACCGCCGGCCGATCCGGTGATGTGCACGAAGTCCTGGACGGCGTCGTCGCGCTGGAGGCTGGCGAACGCGTGCACCTGGTGGACCACACCGAACTGAGCATCCGTCCACGACAGGTCGACGCGGTGGAACTGCAGACCGTCGAGCTGGATGGGCTGGGCCTCGCCGATCTGGGCACCCGGCCGGTTCTCGGTGCTGGCCCGCAGCTCCATGACCGCGTCCGCGACCTGGTCGAGAGCCGGCCGCGTCCCGAGGCGCACGATGACGTTGGGCGTGAAGTCGGCGTTCTGCTCGGCCTGACGTGCCGCGAGGGCGACGGCGGGGACCGAGACCGGCTCCCAGGTGTCCGGGACCTCGAGGCTGACCGACGGGGGTGCGGGGAACCGCTCGGAGGGGTAGGTCAGGGTGGTCATCTCGTCGGGACCTTTCGTTGCGTGCCGCATGGTCGTGCGTGCTGCACAGTGGAGGGTTGGGTCTGCCGGGCGGGTACTGCCATGCCATCACATCGTGCGGGTGGGGCTACCACGGCGGTAAGCCGCGGTGGGTGTGCCCGGGGTGGGGCTACCACGGCGGGTCGAACCCGATGTCGAGCTTGATGCCACCACCGAGGCCGAGGGTGGCGCCGATGTCCACGGAGACACCGATGTTGTCGCTGCTGAACTCGGCGTCGGCCTCCGCGTGCGCACCGATGCCGTAGGAGATCTCGCCCCCGACTCCGACATCGACCGGGCCGAGGTCCTGGCTCACCGACCCTTCTGCCTTGCCGCCGGCGAAGGCCTCGCCACCCAGGGTGGCCTTGGCGCCGTCGGCGCCCAGCGTGAAGCCGGCGTCGGCGTTGCCCTCCGCACCGACGAAGGCCTTTCCCTCGGCGGCGGTGCCGTAGCTGTTCGAGTAGGCGCCACTGACCTTGGCGACATAGGCGCCGGCGGTGACGCCGCCTGCCAGCACGAGCCCGTCCTGCGAGAAGCCGGCCTGGTAGTCCGCGCTCGCGTCGGTGCCCAGCGCCTCGACGGAGAGGTGGTTCCCGTCCTCGTCGCCCCAGGTGTGCTCGGCGAGCTGTTCGTCCCACAGCTCCTTGTCGCCCTCGGCGAGCGTCATGCCGGCGTTCACCTCGAGGGCGTCGAACGGGCTCAGGGTGTCGTCCCGGTGCTCCGGGTCGTCCTCGTCCGGGATGCCGTCGTCGTCGTCGTCGGAGTCCTCGGTGTCGGGGGTGCCGTCGCCGTCCACGTCGAGCGGGTCGCCACTGTAGGGAGCGCCATCGTCCTCGTCGCCGGGGAGCGGGTGACCGTCACCCGGTGCCACGTCGGGATCGCCGTCGAAGTCGTGGAAGTCGGGGTCCTCCTCGTCGGGGACCCCGTCGTTGTCGTCGTCGCCGTCCCGGTCGTCCGGGAGGCCGTCGTTGTCGCCGTCGTCGTCCCGCTCGTCGGGGACCCCGTCGTTGTCGTCGTCGCGGTCGTCGCGGTCGGGGATGCCGTCGCCGTCACTGTCGCCACCGGCGCCGGCGACCCCAGAGGTCAGCTCCTGCTCGCCGACTTCCTCACGCAGCTTCCTGGCGAGCTCGTCGACGCCCCCGGTGCTGAGGTCCAGGCTTGTCCTGGTCGTGGGCCAGGCGTTGAGGAACGTGGTCGCGTCGTCGCCCTCCCACACCCAGCGCAGCTGGCGCACGGCCTTCTCGGCGTTGGCGGTCGCGTCGGTCAGGTCGCGGTGCACGCGAGACAGCTGTTCGGCGATGGAGCGAACCTTCTGGTTCTCCATGCCCTTCTTGTCCGTGCCGCCCATGGTGCTCTGCCTTTGCGCGAGGTGCCGTGTGGGGCACGTGGTGGTTCGAGGTATGCCGGTGGGTCGAGGTCACGCCGGCGGCCACCCCTGCGAACCAAGGGGCGGCCACCGGCGTGCGGGGCCGTCAGTTCGAGGTGGCCTTCTGCTCGGCGAGCTCTGCCTGCAGCCGCTTGTGCATCTCCGTGACGTCGAGGACGCACTGGTCGATGTTGTTCGAGTCCGACTTCCACGAGGACTGGAACCGGTTGGAGTCCGGGCCGTGCCAGGCGCTGTGCAGCTTGTTGGCCGCCTGGTCGGCGTCCTGCTTGGCGTGCTGCAGGTCGGCCTTGGCCTTGCCGAGGCGCGAAGAGATGTCCTGGACCTTGGCCGGGTCCATTCCCTTCTTCTCGCCGCCGCCGCCGCTGCCGCCACCATCGGGAGTGGGAAGCATGGTTGTTCTCCTTCTACGAAGTTCGTGTGTGGTCGTTCTGGCTGGTCGTTCCGGTATGCCGTCGTGCCCGACGACGTGGTGCCGTCACGGCCGACCGCGTGGTGCCTCGTGCGGTGGTCCTCGCTGAGCCCCCCGGCTCAGTTGGAGGCTCAGTTCGAGGTCTGGTCCTGCTGCTTGGCCTCGGTGCGGATCTGGTCCGCCGCCTTGCTCAGGCCGGTCGAGGCCTTGGTGAGGTCCGCGGCATACGCACCGTTCCACTTGGTCTCGAACTTCTTCTGGTCCTCACCCCACCAGCTGCTCTTGAGCTGACCGATCAGGTCGTCGATCTCCGACTTCGCCTTCTTGATCTTCTGCGCGGAGTCATCCAGGACGCCGGCCTGCGTGCGGGCGACGCCCGTCTGCATGGACAGTTCAGCCATGTCAGTTCCCCTCTTCTCGGTGCGAGCGCCTGCTGCGCCCGCCGTCGTGTGTGATGTGCATGGGTGATGCGAAAAGCCTTGGTGTGCACAAACTATGGGCGGATCCAGAGGGGCTCAATGGGGAGGACTCCCCACCAACCCACCCCAACACCCACCCCGACGGCACCAGTGGCTTCCGGTGCCGCCCTCCTCAGACAGAGCCGCTCCCACCCCCTGTCGGGGTCGTGGACAGCGGCAGGGCCACCTGGAGAAGTTCTGGGTTCCCGCGCCGGACGAGGAAGCCACGGCCCTCGAGGAGCTGGTCGCGGCTGACCCCCCGGTAGTCGGTGGCGAAGGCGGACGCCTCGTCCCCACTGGGTTGCAGCGACAGACCGGAGCGAGAGGTCTTGAGCGAGCCGGCCATGCCGTAGTTGGAGTTGTAGAAGCCCGAATCTGCTTCTGTCACAACGCATTGCTCAGAGTTGATGAGTGCCTTGAACAACTCGACGAGCTCGTCCTCGGCCATCGACCCGTCGAAGTCCTGGGTGCGCTCGACGACGACCAGCATGGAGGCTCCGCCCGGTCCGGCTTCGACCACCYCGTCCTTGAGCCGCTTGGCCAGGGCCCGGCAGTCGTCGACGCCGACAGCGGTCTCGGTCCAGAGGCCGGTGGCCCGGGTGAGCACCGACCGACGCGGGCTGAACAGCCAGCACCGCAGCCCCGGCTGGGCCCGCAGGGCGGCCTGCGCCATCGTGAGGACGGCGGTGGTGCGTCCGCTGCCCGAGGGCCCGAGCACGATCTGGCTGCCGCGCAGGTCGAAGCCGACCGGGCGCATCGTCGTCGACGACAGGCCGATCGCGGGACGGCCGGATGCGTCCACAGCCGGCAGCTCGGAGAGCGACAGCGACTCGGGCAGCGACAGGATCGGCGGAGCCTGCGGCACCCCCGCCCTGCGGACCCCCTCGGCGAAGCCGTTGATGGCCCGGGCCTGCAGCGTGGAGTCCGATGAACCGCCGAGCACGGCGATCTGGACCTCCCGGCCGTGCACGATGGCCCGTCCGGGCGCGGAGTTGAGGGAGAGGACGTCCGCCGCCACGTCGAGCGACAGGTAGTCGTCGACCGTCGCCATGCGCAGCACGACCCGGCTCTGGATCGCGGACGAGAGACCACCCCAGAGGCCGTTTCGCTGGTCCGCGGTCACCACGAAGTGCACACCGACGGGTCGGCCGTCGCCGGCCAGCGAGGTGAACAGGTCCAGCCACCGCTGTCCCGCATGGCTGTCGTAGGCCGCCTGGAAGCTGGTGAGGCCGTCCACCAGCACCAGGATGCGGGGCTCGTCGGGCGCGTCCGCCAGTCGGCGGAAGTCGGTGATCGTGGCGGCGTTCACGGCGGAGTACCGCAGTGCGCGCTCGTCGATCGTCTCGCGAAGCATCGTCAGCAGCCGGACGACCCGCTCGTGGTCGCTCGCGTAGATGACGCTGCCGACATGCGGGAGCGGCTCGAGCATCGCGAGCCCGCGGTTGCCGAAGTCGAGGCCGTAGACGTGGCACGGTCCGCCGCGGACGGTGAAGCCGGCGGCGACGGCGACCGTGCGCAGGAACGCACTCTTGCCCGCACCGGAGGCGCCGAACACCGCGAGGTTGCCCTCGATGTCGGGACGGAAGCTGATCGGCGGCTGGGTCTGGTTGTCCGGGTCGTCGCTGATCCCGATGACGAGCTCGTCGTCGCGCCGCCTCGTCGGCAGGTCGGCCAGCTCGTGGACCGGCCCCAGCTCCGGCAGCCACGGCTTGCGCGGGGCGGGGATCTCGGCGGACTCCTGCGCGGCGCCGATCTGCGTCACGATGCGCTGGATGTCCGTGGGGCCGAGGTCCTCCTGGACCACGTCGTGCGAGTCCTCCACGACCGGGAGCTCCCACGCGGTGCCGACCCCGAAGCCGAGCGTCTCGACGTCCAGCGACGCCGGCGGCGCTTCGCCGGTGGTCCACCCACCGGCATACCCGGTCTGGAAGGGCGTGAGCCGTCCCGGACCCGACTTGGACACGGCACGCCCCGGCAGCGCTGGGTCGAACCACGCGGCCACGGGCGTGCCGAGCACGTCGTCGCTGTCGGCTTCGTCGGCCATCCGCAACGCCATCCGCAGGTTGGTGTTGGCACGCAGGTTGTCCTTGATCACCCCGGCGGGGCGCTGGGTGGCGAGGATGAGGTGCAGCCCGAGGGAACGGCCGCGCTGGGCGACGTTGACGACACCGTCGACGAACTCGGGCACCTCCTGGGCCAGGGCGGCGAACTCGTCGACCACGATGACCAGGCTCGGCGGGGCGGCCACCTCGCCGCGGCGCTCGAGCTCGACGAGGTCCTTGGCCTTGTGCTGGGCGAGGATGTGTTCGCGGTGCTTGAGCTCGGCGGACAGGGACGCGAGCGCGCGGCGCACGAGGTGTGGCGAGAGGTCGGTGACCAGGCCGACGGTGTGCGGCAGGTTGACGCAGTCGCGGAACGCCGAACCACCCTTGTAGTCGACGAGCAGGAACGTCAGCCGTTGCGGCGAGTGGGCGACCGCCATGCCGAGGATCCAGGCCTGGAGCAGCTCGGACTTGCCGGCACCCGTGGTGCCACCGACGAGCGCGTGCGGGCCGTCGGCTCGCAGGTCGATCGAGAAGGTGCCGGCGGCCGACTGGCCGATCACGGCCCGGAGGTTCCCCGGCTTGGGGCGGGCGACGGGGGCTGCGGCGTAGGGGCCGGTGAGGATCGACCGGTTCTCCCCCCACCGCTCGATCACCGGCCCGGGGGCCTCGGCGAGCTCCTGGCCGACGACGGCAAGGAACGACACCGACCTGGGCAGGTCGCTCTCGTCCTCCACCGGGACCCCGGAGTCGATGAGCGGAGCCAGCTGGCGGCCGAGTCGCTCGACCTCCGCCCCCACCACGGCGTCGGCGGTGACGGGCAGGCGCACGACAGCCTCGCCGACGTAGCCGACGACGGCGTCGCCCGGCTCGGGACCCTGCTCGACGAACGTCCGGCAGGCAGCCGGCAGCGTCGCGGTCGTCGGAGACAGCCAGAGGACGACGATGCCATGGCGCCAGCCGCGCTCTGCCAGCTGGACCAGCCGGCTGCGCTCGACCGGGGCGTCGTCCTCGACGACGAGCAGGATGACCGGTCGCCCGACCGGCAGGCGTGGCGGCTTGAACCCGCCCTGCACCGGGCCGGTGGAGTCGTCGGCGAGCTCGGCCGACGGCTCACCCGTGGAGATGAGCTCCTCGAGCTCGGTGACGAGGGACAAGCTCGCGGGGCCGGTGTTGGCCAGGTGACGGGCGTCGACCGGGCTGTGCGGTGAGGCGGTGTGGGGCACCCACTTGAGCCAGTCCCAGTCGCGAGCCGTGGCAGGGGAGCCGACCGCCGCCACGACCAGGTCGGCCGGGGAGTGCAGGGCCACGGCCTGGACGACGACGGCCCTGGCTGCTTCGAGGGCCCGCTGGCGCGGACCGGAGATGCCCATGGAACCGCTGCGGAGCGGCTCGGCGACGACCGGGACCGGGTCCACGGCACCCCTGCCCTCGACGGCGCGCGACGCCTCGAGCCACGCCTCGGCCCGTGAGCGGCCCAGCTCGGGGAGCTTGAGCGTGTTGCGCGAGGGCAGGGTGCCCAGGCCCAGGCGGAACTCGCAGAACCCGGGGTCACCCGGTCGCCTCGTCCACAGCAGGCTCGAGGCGCTGCCGACCGCCTCGACGGCTTCGCTGCTCGCCGGGTGCTCGGCCTGCCTGCCGACCACCTCGCGCTCCTGCTCCTCCGTGAGCCGCTGGACCATGATCCCGAGGTCCTCGCGGAACTCGACCAGGGCCTGCTCGTAGTCCTTGCGGGCGGTGCGGCGCGCCTCGAGGTAGTGGCCGAACAACATCGCAGGGGTGAGCAGGATGAACAGGAGGAACATCGGGTTCTTCAGCGCCACCGCCAGGGCAACCCCCATGAGCATCGGCACCGCGGCGGCGATCCACGGGGGTCGCTCGGGCTTGGGCCGCTCGGGCAGCGCCGGCACCGGGAACTCGTGGCCGACGTAGAGCGGCGCGATCCGCGGCGATCGCGAGAACGGCAGCGACGTGCCCCGCGCGGCCGCCAGGCCGGTGTTGCCACCGGCGATGCGCACCTCGACCTCGGTCTCGCCGATCGTGAAGCGGTCGCCGCTGCGCAGGACGGCCCGGTCGACCTGCTGCCCCTGCACCTGGACGCCGTTGGAGGAGCCGAGGTCGATGACCTCGACGATGTCGGTCACCAGCAGCCGCGCGTGGCGGCGCGACACCTGGGCGTCGCCCAGCTGGATCTCGCAGCCGCGACCGCGACCGAGGTATGCCGTGCCGGCACCGAGCGGGACCTCCCGGCCGGAGTCCGGCCCCGCCACGATCACGGCGGTGGCCACGGACTGGCCACGGTCGGCATATCCCTCGGTGCGTCGGGTGACCGCGACGTGGGCGCCGGAGCGCAGGCCGCTCTCGGCGATGGTGGCTCGCGCGTCGACGGCGCGGTAGCCCTCGGCCACGTGGGACAGGGTGAGGTCACCGAGGCCCTGCTCCTGGCCGAGCACCGGAGCGCCTGCGCGCGACGGGTCGGCGAGGACGAGGTACTCGGCGAGCTGGCCGACGGTCGTGGTGCCGTCGACGGTGGCCACGAGGTCGGTGTCGACGTCGCCGGTGGATCGCAGGGTGAACTTCAGCTTCACGGGGTGGCAGTCCTCCGGGTCAGGGTGGCGAACGTGGGGAGCGAGCGTCGGCCCGCTCCGGGGATCTCCGGCCCGTGGGCGAGGAGTGGACGGGGATCAATGTCGGAGCGCAGGCGTCGCCAGAAGTCGCAGTGGGCCCGCAGGTCACGGCGCGCCTGGTTGGTCGAGGCCCAGTAGCCCTCGGCATCGGCGACCTCAGGGGTGCCGGGGCCGAAGATCAACGCATTCGCCTGCACGGCAAGGGCGTTCGCGGTGGGCAGTCGGTGGAGGGCAGCGGCCTGCTCGAGTCGGGTCGACCGGTGTGGCAGGGAGTGGCCGAAGGACCTGGCCGAGTTCATCAGGTCGTCCCACGCCCACGCGACCCGCGCGGTGGCGGTGCCCCGGGTGGCGTGCCGGCGCCGGCGCCAGGCCTTGGCCCCGCGGATCCCCCAGTAGAGCGCGACGAGGACCAGCAGCGGCAGCACGACGTAGAAGACCAGGAACCGCACCCACGACGGCCAGGCCGAGGGGTCGAACAGCTTCTTCGGGGGCTTCTTGAGGTTGACGGCGTTCTGGGCCTGGTCGGGGCCCTGGAGCACGCTCGGCGGGTTGACCCCCGCGGGCGGCGGCACCAGCGCGCCGACCTTCTGCTCGTCGGTCTTGGACTGCAGCTGGTTGGGCTTCTGGTTGCGGTCGGGCAGGAAGGTCTTGGACAGCAACGGGATCCACGTGCCGGTGGTGTCCTGCACCTCCACCCAGGCGTGGACGTCGCGGCCCCGGACGACGCCGCCCTCGGGCAGCTCTGCACCCATGACCACGCGGGTCGGGATGTCGAAGCGGTTGGCCACGAGCGCGAGGGTCGCGGCGTACTGCTCGTCGTTGCCTGCCAGCTGGGTCGCACCGACGAACCGGGCGAGGCGGCCGCGCGAGTGCCCGGGCAGGTAGTAGCTCTCGACCGAGTTCTTGGTGCCACCGTCCGTGTAGGCCCCGTCCCCGCGCATGGCGGTGGCGACCGCCCGCAGCTCCTCCCACGGGCTCGCAGCACTGCCGGTCCAGGCGTCGATCTTGGAGTCGAGGAACCCGAGCTCCTGGCTCTGCGCGAGGTTGCCGCTGGCCGGCGACAGCGATCCGGGGAGCTTGTCGCGCACGACCTCGGTCGGCAGGAGCACGTCCATCGTGTAGCGGTCACCCGGGCTGACCCGGTCGGGCACGATCGCGGTGCTGGTGTCGGTGTTGAGCCACAACCGCGACGCCAGCAGGTCGGCCCGGACGCCGCCGAACTTCACCCCCGTCACCTGGCCCACCGTGGGCAGCCAGACGTCGGAGTAGCCACCATCGGGGATGGTCACCCGCAACGTGGCCGGCCGGCCCTCACCCTGGGCGCTCACCCGCTCCCCTACCTGCTGGAACGCCGTGCCGGGGTCGGGCGAGTCCTCGCCGGCCCTCGAGCCGGCGCCCCACACACTGCCGTCGTAGGAGTCGAGCGTGGCGAACCGCACCGGGGTGCCGGCGGGGGCTCCGGTGACGCGCATCAGCGCGGTGTCCCACAGCTTGGCCTCGTTGGGCTCGGTGTACTTGCGGAAGCCGGCCAGGGGACTCGGGAAGGCGGCGATGTCGAAGGGCGGCACCACCTCGGTGCGGGCGACCCGGCGCAGCTCGCCGTCGGTGCCCGGCAGGTGCGGCCCCGCGACCAGTCCCGCGACGGCGGCCAGGGCGAGGAGTCCGGTGCCGATGCCCAGGCGGGCTCCGCGTCCCGCGCCGTTCTGCAGGGGCGGGCGCGACCGGGTGCTCCGCACGATCATCCAGCCGATGGCGGCCAGCGCGAAGGCGGCCCCCTGGGCGACCAGGGAGGCGGGCTCGAGCGTGCCGAGCGCGATGGTCAGGGCGAGGGCGGCCAGCGGAGGCACCACCACGGCATACCCGTGGCTGCGGCGGCGCGCCACGGTGTAGGTGACGGCCGCCCCGACCAGGCCGACGATGAGCGGCAGGGCGAGCAGGGTGACGGTGGCGTCGACCGGTGGCAGCAGGGTCAGCAGGCGCTTCCACCCGTGCACCGCGGCCGCGGCGAGGTCGTGGACGGTGCGCCCCGTGGGGAACACCCCGAGGGCGAGGTGGTCGCGGACCGCGAGCGGCCCGCCGAGGACGAGGTATGCCGCGGTGAGACCGAGCAGGGTCACCACCGCCGGCAGCCGGAAGGCGGTCACCACGTGGGCGACGAGCAGGCCGAGCAGCAGCCCGCCGACGGCCGCGAGGATCCACTCCCAGCCGAAGAACACGGTGCGGAAACCCCACAGCGCCAAGGCGACCAGCAGCGCCGTGAACGCGAGGTCGACCACGTCGTCGCGCGAGGGAAGCAGGTTCGCACGCAGGCCGGCGACGCGGTCGGCACGCGTGCGCTCGGTGGGCAGCATCGACTCGCGGGGAGGGGCGAGGGGGTTGGCGCTCATGCGGCCGTCACCCCCATCAGGACGGCGGGCAGGTCGGCCAGGCCGTGGATGTTCAGCAGGGTGGTGCCACCGACGTTCTTGACTCCGACGCGCTGGTCGCGGTCGATGGTCAGGGCCACCCGCAGGACCTCCGTCTCGAACCGGCCCAGGGCTCGCTGGACCTGGATGAAGGGAGTGGCCGACCCGGTGACGAGCACGACCATGGACGTGTCGGGGGCGAGCGACAGTCCTTCGCCGGCCATGGCGTAGAGGTCGCTGCGGCCCAGCTCGACGCGTGCGAGCGCATCCATGGCCAGGGGCGCGCTGGTGCGCGACGCGGTGGAGTCGCGGCAGACGATGGTGAAGTCCTGCTCGTCCATGTGGGCGCGCTTACCCACCGAGGCAGCAACCGAGATCGCCGTCTCGGCGTCCTCCTCACCGCCGGCGTACTTCTCGGGGTCGGCGTCGACGACGATCGTCAGGTGCGAGCGACGGGTGTCGAGGAACTGGCGCACGAGCAGGCGACCCGCCTTGGCCGACGAGCGCCAGTGGATGTAGCGCCGGTCGTCGCCCGGCTGGTACTCGCGCAGCGCGTGGAAGGCGAGGTCGGACATCGACATCTCCTGGGTGGTCTCACCCTCGAGGTCGCGCAGCAGCCCAGCGCCGAGACTCTCCAGCGAGACCGTCCGGGGATGGACGAACAGCTCGGTGACGTCGGTCCAGCGCAGGGTCCGTCGCACGATGCCGAGGGGGTCACCCTGGATGGTCGAGGCGGGACCGACCGCGATGACCCCGCGGCGTTCGGTCGGGACGACGAACAGCTCCTCGTGGGCCTTGCCCGATCCCAGTGGCGGCAGCGTGAAGCGGGCCGCGGTGACACCGACGGGCAGCTCCACCAGCAGTGGCAGCATGCCCCGCTTCGACTCGTTGGTCACCGCGATGCGGCCCGTGGCCGGCTCGCCCACGGTGACGCGCAACGGGTCGACCTCGGTGTCGATCCGCACGCGGGTGCGCCCCACGGCCATCAGCGCACAGCACGCCACGAGGGCGATCGCCGCCGCACCGATCATGGCCCACTCGTCCCAGTCGGTCAGCGCGGCCACCAGCCAGCACGCCACACCCAGCGCGAGGATGCTCCAGCCCAGCGGGGACACCCAGCGCAGGAACGCGGCGACGGGAGCCCACACCGGTCGGGTGGCGCTGCGGATCCCCTCGGTGCGCCCGGCCAGCTCGCCCGAGGCCCGCGCACCAGCACGGGCGACGGAGGTCGGCAGCTTGGGCCGGGTCACCGTGATGGAGGGCAGTGACGGCAGGGTGGGCAGGCGGCGCGGGCCGGTGGCGCCCACGCCCGATGGACTCGGCGACCCGGTATACGGGGGTGGTCCGAGAGGCGACCCCGGTGCCGTCGGGGCCTGGGCACGTCCGGTCCGCCGACCCTGCTTGAGGTCGGCTCTGCGCGTCGTGTGGCCCACGTCCTCCGGGAGCTCGCGCACCTCCGGCCCCGGAGCCGGCCCTGGCTTCTGCACCGTCATGCTCAGGCGACTCGCTCGGCGGGCGGGGCGACCTCGGAGAGGATCTGGTTGATGACCTGGTCGACCGTGATGTTGGCGAACTGCGCCTCGGCGGTCAGCAGCAGGCGGTGGCACAGGATGGGGTGGCTGATCAGCTTCACGTCGTCGGGGATGACATGGGTGCGACCCTGGCTGGCCGCCCAGGTCTTGGCGCAGCGCACGAAGGCGAGGCAGCCGCGGACCGAGAGGCCCAGCTTGATCGACACGTGGCGACGGGACTCCTCGGCGATGCGCGCGATGTAGGCGAGGATCGCCGGGTCGACGTGCACCTCGTCGGCCAGGGCCGCCATGTCGATGACGACGTTGCTCGTCACGACGGGCTCGAGGGCCTTGGTGCGGTCACGGGTCTTGGCGTCCGCGAGGACCTTCACGGTCGCCTCGTGGTCGGGGTAGCCCAGGCTCGTCTTCATGAGGAACCGGTCGAGCTGCGCCTCCGGCAGCCGGTAGGTGCCCGCCTGCTCGATGGGGTTCTGGGTGGCGATGACCATGAACGGCTCACCGACCGGGTGGGGCACGCCGTCGACCGTGACCCGGCCCTCCTCCATCACCTCGAGCAGCGCCGACTGGGTCTTGGGCGAGGCGCGGTTGATCTCGTCGGCCAGCACGATGTTGGCGAAGATCGGACCGGGGTGGAAGTCGAACGTCTGCTTGGCCGGGTCGTAGATCGTCACCCCGGTCACGTCGCTGGGCAGCAGGTCGGGCGTGAACTGCACCCGGCTGTTGGTGCCCTGCACCGTGCTGGCCATCGCCCGCGCGAGCTGGGTCTTGCCCGTGCCCGGGAAGTCCTCCAGCAGCAGGTGCCCCTCGGACAGCATGCAGGTCAGCGCGAGCCGGATGACGTGCTGCTTGCCCAGGACGGCCTTGTCGACGTTCTCGACCATCTGGGTGAACGCCTGCGCGAACCATTGGGCCTGGTCATGGGTGACGGTCATCGGTGCCATGTCTTTCGGTAGTGGTGGACTTCGTGTGTGGTGGTCATGGAGGTGTGCCGCGTGGTCAGAAGTTCACGAAGCCGGAGGTTGCCGTCCCGGACGGACCGCCGGTGATCGTGATCTTGACGGTGTTGGCCAGGTTGGGGTCGACGGCGCACCAGGCACCGCTGTGGCTGCCGTTGGCGTTGACGGTGACGGCAGCGCTGTAGAACTCGCTGCCGCCGTTGTAGTAGCAGTGCATGGTGTAGCCGCCGGGCAGGACGTCCTGGGCCGTCCAGTTGATCTCGCGGCAGTTGCCGCAGGCACTGGTCCGGAGCTGGCCGCGACTGATGCCCCCGATGGACGGATCGGGAGGAGGGATGCTGGCGCCGTCCGGGCCGACCCAGCCCGACCAGCCGGCCGCCGAGTGGGCCCGGACCTCGAGCTGGTAGCTGCGGCCCGCGGCCCCGTCGAAGTCGACCGAGGTGTGGTCGCTGTTCCAGGTCTGGTCGACCGCCCCGCGCACCTGCACCTGGTCGGTGGCGCGCCCGTTGTCGGGGGTGTTCCAGAGCCAGGTGATCGTGTTGCCGGTGCGCGTCGAGCGCAGGTTGGTCGGGTCCAGGGTGCTGCCGTAGGGCCGGTAGGAGTTGCTGGCAGGTCCGTAGGCCGACCAGTCCTTGCCGTTGAACGCCCGGACCCGGATGGTCTGGTTGACGATCCCGAGACCCCCGTTGATGTCGAACTGCCTGACCGTGCCCTCTGGGCAGCCGCAGCTCACCGTTCCGGTGTCACCCTCGCTGGTGAGCCACTGGAGCTGGGTGAAGCCGGCAGCCCGCGAGTCGCCCACCGCAACCCGCACGGTGGCTCCCTTGTTCGGCTGTGGCGTGCTCACGTTGGGGGAACCCGGGACCTCGGGGATGCCGACGGACGAGAACGCCGTCGAGTTGGCCTTGGGGCCCTCGATGTCGGCACCGTTGGTGGCCGTCACGACGTAGCGGTAGCTCGCACCGTCATACACCGTGGTGTGGCCCAGGGACCGGGTGCTGGGCGACGTGGTGCCGATCGCTGCCCACGCGCCGCCGTCGCGGCTCTCGTAGACGGTGTACTTCGTCAGCGGCGGTCCGTTGGGTTGCACCGCCGACCACGAGATGGTCAGCCGCGACGAGCCTGCGGCCGGACCGGTACCTCCGTTGGTGACGGCCGGAGCGGCCACAGCCGGTGGGGTGCCGGCCGACTGCATGCTGACCGCCGGGCCGAAGGGTCCGTGGCCCAGCTTGTTCTTGGCCCGCACCTGGACGGTCTGCTCGTTGTCGTTGACCAGGCCAGCGACGGTGGCCTGCAGGGTCGGCGCCGCGACGGCCTGCGACCGGACCGTGCCGCTGGTGGTGTCCGTGACGCGGACGTCGTAGGCCGTGACCTCGCTGCCCTTCCTGGCCGGCGCGCTCCACGCGATGTCGAGCGAGCCGTCACCCCGACCGGCCATGCGCACACCCGTCACCGGGTTGGGCAGGGTGTCGGGGACCACGGCGTTGCTGGTCGCACTTTCGGGACTGCGGCCGATGGCGTTCACCGCGGACACGGTGAACGTGTAGGACTCGCCGTCCTGCAGACCGGTGATGGTGCACGGCGAGGCCGAGCAGCTCTCCTCGCGACCTCCCGGGCCCCTGACGACGACGATGTAGCGCGTGATGGGGCTGCCGCCGTCGATGGCCGGCGGGAGCCAGCGCACCCGGGCGAAACCTCCGCTGACCCGGTCGGCCTCGGCGGCAACGCCGGTCGGTGCGTCCGGCTTGCCGAGGATCTCGATGGTGCCCCTGCCCGCCGCAAAGCGCCCCGGACCGTCAGCGACCGACACGTTCACCGACGCCTGCCCCCGGGCTGTGGCCGCAGCCGTGACCGTCAGGTCGCACCCGGAGTAGCTCACCGTCAGCCCGGAACCCGCCGGGACGGTGGCCGACGAGATGGAGCACTCGGGCTTCTCGAGCGGTGAGTCGAGGTAGGACCGCAGGCTGATCGTCTGGGACGAACCGGCCTTCAGACCCGCGATCGAGAACGGCCGCAGCCTGGGCGGCCCCAGGTTGGTGAGCGGGTTGCCGTTGGCGTCGGTGCCCACGGTGCCCTCGGCGAGCCCGATGACCGACACCCTGACGACCGACTCGGGGCCGCCGCGGGCCTTGACGACGAGCCGCCCGTCGATGCTGCTCGGCGCGTCCTTGCGCGCCTTCAGCCCGATGGTCCGGTCACCCGCCCCGCTGCGGGAGAGGTCGACCCCCTTGGGTTCGGGCCGCCAGGAGCTCTCGAACGCGACGTCGTCGAGGGTCATCCCGATGGGGACCCAGGCGTGGCACAGGGTGGGGATGTCGACCGTGCGCGCCAGACCCCCGGCGTTGAGCGACACCGCGTAGTCCGGGCAGCGCAGCAGGGGGATCTTGGGACCGATCTGCACGGGGATCGAGACGTAGGCCGTCTTGAAGTCCTTCTGGTCCACGGTCTCCTGGTCGCTCACCTCGAGCATCACGGCACCCGGTCCGATGTAGCCACCGGACGAGGTGAGGGTCAGTCCCGAACGGCCGTCGGCCTCGACCCTCAGCCGGTCCCTGGGCGAGGCGCTGAGGTTGTCGCCGGTGGTGATGCTGACGACCCGGGCCCGCGGCGACTTGACGTAGTCGGAGAGCTTGACCGACCTGGTGGAGTCCTTGTCCATCTCGATCAGCGCGCCGGAGACGACGAACGGGACCCCGGACCCACCCGTGGGGACGTGGATCAGCGCCATCGCCGTGAGGCCGTCCTCGTCGGTGATGACGTAGGGCACGGTGTAGGGGAACGGCTTGACCTCGACGCGGACCTGCCTGCCCTCGATGGTGCCGTCCGGCGAGAGCACTGCCGACACCGTGAGCGACTCGCGGGTCCCGTCGATGTCGCGGTCGTTCGCGAGCACGTCGACCACGGCACTCGTCTCGCCCTGGGTCGGCTTCGCGGTGTCGTCGACGGCGACGGGTGGGTTCTTGGCGGTGGGGTCGGGGACCACAGCGATCGTCGACCGCGACGGGTCGAAGAGGCCGTTGCCGATGCCGTAGGTCAGGTGCTGGACACCGGCCTTGACGTCGGGGACCTTGGTCGTGAAGTAGGTGTTGGCCTCGTCGACCTTCCACTTGGCCAGCTCGGACTCGGGGTTGAGGGGCGCCTTGTACTCGAGCTCGACACTGTCGCCCCGCGCGATGAGGTCGTTGAGGGTGGCGTCGACCGTGACGCTCCTGCCCGGCTTGGCGCGGACCTCGTCCTCCACGGCCACCGGTGGCTGCGGGTCACCGGGCTGGACGACCCCGATCCGCACGAAGCCCCGGCTGGTCGCGCCGAACCGGTCACGGACCTCGTAGTTGAGGACCTCGGTGCCGGCGGCGGTCGGGTAGGCCTCGTACTTGATCGTCGACGGGCCGAAGCCCGTGACCCGGCCGTACCTCAGGTCGACGGCACCGCCCTCGTCGCCGACCAGACCCACGACGGTCACGCTGTCGCCGTCCGGGTCGACGCCGGACGAGGGCACCGTGATCGTGAGCGGGTCGCCGGCGGTGACACTGGTGGAGAAGCTGCGCGCGACCGGCGGCTGGTTGGGTGTGCCGGTCGAGGGCAGCGGCATGACGGTGATGGCAATCCGACCCGTCGTCGCCTTCTGCTTGTCCCCGATGGGGTAGACGGCGTACTCCACCGTCACGGTCTCCTGGACCTTCGGACTGCGGTTCCTGGGGACGAAGCGCACGACGTTGCCGGAGGCGAACGCGTCACCCGCCCCGTTGATGACCTTGACGCTGGCGGGGTCGAGCACCAGGGGTATGCCGTCCGCCATGCTGTCGTTGTCCATGACGGGCACCGTCACGGTGTCCTGCGCGCGGACCACGGCCTGGTCGTCGCCGACCACCGGCCCGTTGCGGTCGTTGGCCGGGAACTGCGAGACGGCCACCTGGCCGGTGGTCGACTTCACGCCGTCGCTGATCGTGTAGGAGACGGTGCCCGTGCGGGGACGTCCACCCGGGCCGGCGGGGTCGAGGGCCTCGATCCGCACCCAGCGGCCCTGGTAGATCGAGGGACGCAGCCACGCGTTGGCCGAGGTGACGGTGACCGAGCGGGTGACGAGCACGTCGGCCCGCGGGCTGTAGTCGTTGGCCAGGACGTCGGTGAGCACGGGCGTCTGGTCGCGCAGCGTCGCCGAGTCGGGCACCGCCACGGGAGGGGCGTCGGGGCTCGGGTCGGCGATCAGGTCGACGCGCACCCGGCCCGCGGAGATGCCGCCACCCACCTGGGCGCCGTAGCTCAGCTCGAAGGTCCCGGCGCTCGCACCGGTCACGGTGACGACGCCGGTGTCCAGGTTGGTGGTGACGTCCACGGTGCTGGACTGGAGCTCGCGGCTCAACCGCATCCTGGCGTCGGGCTCGCTGGGGTCGGCCCCCGGGATGTCGTTGCCGAGCGGCTCGAGCTGCAGCGGCTTGCCGACGACACCGCGGACGACGTCCGGCTGGGTCCTCGGCTTCTGGAGAGGTTCGTCGGGACCCATGACCTTGACCGTCACGCTGCCCTTGGTGCTGTCGCGCCCGTCGTTGACGGAGTACTCCACCCCTTGGGTGCCCGCCTTCATCGGCGCGAGGACGTTGAGGCGGCCGAGGCCGTCGACCGACGAACCGTCGCCCGTCGCCTCGAGGCTGAGGGAGTCGCTCTCGGGGTCGCGCCAGTCGCCGACGACCTGCACCGGAAGCAGCTTGCCCCGGATGACCGGGTAGACGGTGCGGGACAGGTTCGCCGTGCCAGGTCGCAACGTCGGCGGGCTGTTGACCTCGTCGGGGACCAGGGTCACGGTGACCTTGGCCTCCGACTTCTGGGGGGCCTTGCCGTTGTTGATCTTGTAGCTGAAGGTGAACGACTGGCGCTCCGGCCTGGCCGGGATCGCCACGTCGATGCTCTGGCCGTCCGCGGCGACGCTGGCCGAGACCCCGGCCAGGTCCGGTCGGCCCAGGTCGCCCGGGTCGATCGCCAGCACCGAGCCAGCCGCGTCGGTGTCGTTGTCGAGGACGTGCAGCTTGGACGTCCGACCCGGACGGGCCTTGAGGTTGTCGGGCTTGGCCTGCGGGGGCTGGGCCACCGACGTCTCGTCGATGAGGTTGGGGTCCTTCTTCTTGGTGGTCTTGTCGGTCTGCGGCGGCGGGATCAGCGAGTCCCACTCGTCGAGCTTCTTCGGCTTGCTGTCGAGGTCCCAGACCTCCCCGCCGTCGAGGTCGTTGAGCACGACGAGTCCGTGGTTGGTGCGCAGCGAGACGCCCGACTTCACTGCTTCCTTGGTCTCGCGCACGATGGTCACGGCCGGACTCGGCTGCCCGGAACCGCAGTCCTTGCCGTAGTAGTTGTTGACCACGCTGGCCCAGGCCGCGTGGATGCACGCGCCGGTGCGCAGGGGACGTGACGGCAACGGCGGCGTCTCGTTGTCGCCGATGGTGACCTGGACACCGCCGCCGGCCCCTCCACCGCCCAAGCCGATGAGCCGCAACGTCGTCGAGTCCTGGAGGCCCACGGAGTCGGCGTCGGGACCGGGCTGCTGCAACGCGGCATACGCAGGCTGTCCCTCGGCCCGCGCGGTGCCCCCGTCAGCCGGCTTGTCACTGCCCTGGGTCCAGAGCTTGTCGTCTCCCGCGCTGTAGACGACCCAGCGGGTGCCCACCGCGGTGATGTCGACGACCTTGGCGTCCTTGAGCGTGACCGACTCGACCACCGGCTTGGCGAATCCCGTTGCGGTGCGGGCGATCGACACGACCTTGCCCGTCGCACCGGAGACCGCGTGGACTCCCCCCTTGACGTCCACCGCGATCGCCGCGACGGCGCCCACGGTCACCAGCGGCTTGGCGCCGGTGGTGAGGGCTTCGAGGGTGACCAGACCTGCCTTGGCGTCGTAGGTCTGGGCCCAGACCTTGCCGCTCTTCGGGTCGACCATGGCGACCGTGCCACCGCGCAGGTCCACGGTGCGGGGAACGAACACCTGCAGGTTGGTGCCGGCCTGCGAAGCGGGGGCGGACACCCCCGTGCC
The DNA here is from genome assembly GCF_056403895.1 of Pedococcus sp. P2_E5. Taxonomy (NCBI): domain Bacteria; kingdom Bacillati; phylum Actinomycetota; class Actinomycetes; order Micrococcales; family Intrasporangiaceae; genus Pedococcus; species Pedococcus sp. P2_E5. The sequence goes on along the minus strand of NZ_JBFUEP010000007.1, from coordinate 4,210 downwards.
CTCCGCGAGCCGGCCCGACTTGGGCTCGATCGGCGTGAGTGCGCCCGACCCGACGACCAGTCCGGCCACGGCGAAGTCGTCCTGGAGGATGTCGACGGGCTCGCCGGAACCGCTCGAGGCGGCGACGCCCCCGTCGAACTGCCCCACGGCCTTGTTGACCCGCGCGAACCGGGCGTCCTTGGCGGACGACACCCAGACCCCGCCGTCGCTGAGCTCGGTCTCGTGCACGGTCTCGCCCTTGGACGTGACCGCGAAGAACGTCAGGCTCGTCGCGGCAAGCGCCACCACGAGACCGGACGCCACCCCCACCCGTCGAGTCGACATCGGACTCACTACTACCTACTCCCCCTGGTTGGTGTGCGTGGTGCCGTCCGTGCCGCCCGTGCCGCCCGTGCCGTCCACGCCGTCCAGCAGCGCCGTGCCGTCGAGCAGCACCAGGTCTGGCTCGGTCACCAGACGGGTCGACAGTGCGTGCTCGACGAGCCTGGCCTTGCGGTTGCTGGCCAGCTTCCCCGGCCCCCCGTGCAGTCCACGTGTACCAGCATCGGCGACCTTCTGGCATACATTGTCCAGTTTTCGGTTGAACTTCGTGACCTTCCAGCCCAGCCGCGCGGCGGCGTCGGCCGACGAAGGGATCTGGGCCGTGCCCGCCTGTCCCCGGCGCAGGAACGGCTCCGCGAGGGCCACGATCAACAGCTTCTGGTCCGGCGTGAACGACACCCGCCCCACGGTGGTCTCGCCGGTCGCGTCGTCGTCCGCCCTGTCCTCGGTTCCGGTGGAGGTGAAGGCGGGCGAGTCCACGAGGATGTCGAAGTCGTAGGTCGTCGGCCCGGCGGTGAACCAGACGGTGAGCCGTTCGAGGGCCAGCGGGATCCGCGCGCCCGGGTTGAGCCAGGCCTGGAACAGCCCCTTCTTGTCGGCCACCGTGGCGGTGAGCGTGGTGCCGACGTTGGCCAACCACCAGAGCCCGCCCTCCTCGACGATCTGGAGGAAGTTGCGGTGCAGGTAGGGGTTGTCGTCGATCTCGATGTGCCCCACCCGGCCGATGGTGAGCGGACCCGACCCCTCGGCCACGAACAGCTCACCGCAGAAGTCCACGGTCACACCCATGTCATCCCCCTGTCATTTCTCATGTCAGCTCCCCCATCGCTAGCCCGCCTTCTCACAGTTCGGGGCGGACCAGTTGGACTCGGCCCCGCCCCTGACGACCCGGGCCTCACCACACACCTGCGTCCCCTTGGCGGCCTTGACGACCGTGGTCGACGTCGGCAGCGACGGGGACGGCCCGGCCTCGGAGACGGCGTCGACCGTCGCGGCGGACCGGAACCTGAACGTGTCGCCCTTCCGGGCACCCGGGTAGCTCCACGAGAAGGCCACCCCTCCGATGACCGGTCTCACGCTCATCGTGGGAACCTCCGGGGCGTCGAGCGGGCTGTCGTCGCCCGGCCCGGCCACCGTCCGGGCGGTCGTCGGCGTGGCGGGGTCGCCGTCGCCGCGACCGAGGACCGCCCACAGCGCGACCGCTGCGAGCAGCGCCACGACCACGCCGACGAGGGTCAGCAGCACCGCCGGGCTGATCTCGTGCCGACCGTCACCCTCGACCGGTGCGGTGGCGCCACCCGGAGCCGTCGTCGCGCCCTGATGGGGCGGGTGGGCGGCATCGCGCGAGCGGTCGACCCGGACCGTCCCCTCCTCGGCGAGGTCGTCGGGGACCCCGGCGCCAGCGGCCCCCACCGCGCCGGCCCGGGAAGAGCTCACGGTGGTGTGCCCCGCTGCGGGAATCGAGGTGGAGCCGCGCAGCGACGGGTATGCCGTGTGCGCCGGCCGCGGCTGCGGCAGGACCTGGGCGCTGCGCACCGCCTGAGGGCTGCGCACCCGGGTGCGGTCCTCGTCCCCGCCGTCGTCGGCCGGGGAGGGAGTCTGGTCGGCGAGCGTCGTCTGGCCCTGCTCGTCGAGGACGACGATTGCCGTGCGCGGGAAGCGTTGCTCCTGCTCGATCTCCTGTAGGGCCCTCGCGAACGCGAGTGCGGTGGCCGGGCGGTTGCCGGCGTCCTTGGCCATGGACTGTCCGAGGAGCCGCTCGAGCGAGACCGGCACATCGGCCCGACCGGTGCTCGGCACCGGGGTGGAGCGGATCCTGGGCATCAGGGCGTAGGCGGAGTTGTCGCCACCGGCGACCTCGAACGGCGACCGACCGACGAGCAGCTGCCACAGGGTCGCGGCCAGGCTGTAGACATCGGCGCGGGCGTCACCGTTGGACTGCCCGAACAGCACCTCCGGTGGGGCCCAGGGCACCGAGACACCGACGTCGTCGGCTTCCTCCTCGGCGGCGGCCCCACCGCGGCCGGCGATGCCGAAGTCGGTGAGACCGGGAGCGCCGTACTGGCTGACGAGAACGTTGGCCGGCTTGATGTCGCGGTGCGTGATGCCCGCCCGGTGGGCCGTCTCGACCGCGCTGGCCAGCTGGATCCCGATGCGCAGGACCTCCTCGACCGTGAACCGCTCCGAGCGGGCCCGCACCGCCATGTTGGGCGGCGGGTAGTACTTCATGACGAGGTAGGGCCGACCGTCCGAGGCGGTCTCGGCGCGGAAGACCTGGACGATGTAGGGGTGGTCGGCCAGCTGGGCCATGGTGTCGGCCTCGTCGGCGAACTGACGGCGGATGGCCGGGGTCAGGCCCTCGCCCTTGAGGACCTTCACCGCGACGTTCATCCGCGGCATCTGCTGCTCGTAGAGGAACACGTCGGCGTACCCGCCCGAACCGACCGGCTGGACGTAGACGAGACCGGGAATCTCCGGTGGGGTGGACGTGCTCACGCGCCGACCTCGTAGGTCAGGCTGACCTCGTCGGCGAGGGTGATGACAGTGCCGGGCTCGATGACCTGCTGGTCGCTGGGGCGCAGCCGGACAGGGTGCTGGCCGGGCAGCGCGACCGTGGTGCCGTTGGTGGAGCCCAGGTCGCGGATCAGGACGTGCCATCCCTCGAGGACGATCTCGACGTGGTTGCGCGAGATGTCGTTCTGGGCCGAGGCCACCCGCACGAGGTGTGGCCGGTCGGCGGCGCTGAGCTCCGCGTTGACCTTGGGCGAGCGTCCGAGCAGGACGCCTCGGTCGAGCTGGACCACGTCGCCGTTCGCGAGGCGGAGCAGACCGAGCGGCGGACGGGTCGTCTGGAACGGCTGCTGCGGCGGGATCTCGCGTCCGCACAGGCGGCAGACGCCCGAGTGCGGGGGGCTGGAGTGGCCGGCCGGGCAGAGGACCGCGAGGACCGTGGGACCGCTGACGGCTGCCGCCCGTCCCGCGAGGAGAGCGCTGCGGTCGACCGTGGCATCGGAGTCCTCGGAGGTGTGTGACTCCTCGGCGGTCGTGGGCGGCTCATCGGGGATCGCAGGCGGAACGACGAGTCGCGATCGCACCTCTGGCTCGGCGCGAGGCTGCGATCGCGGCCCCTCGACCGCGGGCGGTGCGACCGGTGCGGCCGGTGCGGGCGGCGGGACGTCGGAGCCGCCACTCCTCCATGGCACCGAGCTGATCAGGCCGGCCCGTGGTGGCGCGGGAGCAGGGCGCCCGGTGTCGGGAGGCGGGGCGAGCGTGTGGTCGGGGTGTCGCTGAGCGGGCTGCCGTTCGACGGCGTCGCGGGGGTCGAAGCCGCCGGCCGACTCGATGGGGGCGTGGCCGATGGGCGGCTCGTCGATGCCCTGGGTGTCGTGCGGCTCGATGCAGGCCGGCCGGTCGTGCTGGGTGGCGCCGAACAGGTGGTCATAGCTCGGCAGGTCCTCCACCTCACCCACGTCACCCACCACGTCGACCGTCGCCGCGGGCTGGGCGGGCTGTGCGGCGGGGTCCGGCTGGGCAGGCAGCCCGGTATCGGGCTGGGCCGGCTCACGGGTGCGGCCGAACACGCTGGGCAGCTTCCACCCGGCACCGCCACCACTCGGAGCGGGTTCGGCCGGGGGTGGGGTCGTCGCCTCCGAGACCGTGGGGGACTCCGAGACCGTCGCGGCCACGGGGACACCAGAAGTCGGAGCCGTCGTGGCCGGACCGGTCGGCGACCCCGTGTGCAGCACGAGCACGGTGACGTCCGGGGCGGCGTCCTGGTCGGCCCAGGGACCGCGCCCGGTGGCGCGCAGCTCGGAGGGCCCGTGGGGACCGGACCCCACGGCATACGCGCTGCCGCGGGTGACCACGCGCAGCGGCGACCCCTCGAGCA